>NZ_RAWD01000162.1:0-20939 GCF_003612065.1 Corallococcus sp. CA047B | reverse complement strand
CCTCCACCCAGGGGCCCGTCAGCGAGGCCTTCCTCATCACCCTCGCCGTCGCCGCCGAACGCGCTCGCCTGCCTGCCGCCGTCGTCGAAAAGCTCCAGGCCGAAGCCCGCATCGTCCACGCCGTCCAGCACGCCCGACCCGACGGCCACCGCACGCAGACGCCCAACAAGCCCGGCATAAAGTGACAGCCGGGTTGATCCTGACCGAAAAAAGCCCTGCCCCCTGAGAAAAAGGGAGGTGCGACGCAACCGGGTGCCGCGTCACGCCGACGATGGGTGGAGGGCCCCCTCTCCCGGACTGTTCCCCCACGGCCCCGAGGACGTTCACCGCATGTCGCTGCGAATCCCGACGCGAGCCACTCCCCCGCGCCCTACGCCCGCGAATGCGTCCGACACCGCCGCCGCGCCCGCGAACACCGCGGTGCCCGCCGCGCCCGTGCCGGGCAATGCCGCCCCCGCCAGCGCCGTTCCCTCCAACACGGTGGTGGCCCCCTCGGGGGGAAGCTGGAAGCGCTCCGCCACGAAGGAAGTGGCCATCTCCGACCTCCAGCAGAAGTTCGGCTGGACGGATGAGAGCTGGCAGGGCCGCCTGCTGAAGGCGGCGGACGCGGGCGGCGTGGACGGCCGGGGTGAGAACGGCCAGGTGTCCGCGGCGGAGCTGGAGACGTACCTCTCCGCGCCCACGGACGCGCAGTTCCTCACGTCCACGGCCATCCAGCAGCAGCGCGCGGCGCTCGACGCGAAGCTCGCGGGCGGTGCGCAGTCGGTGTCGGTGGACGCGTTCGACAGCCCCTGGCAGGCGTCGGTGGCGAAGCGCGCGGATCTGCTGGGCGGCAACGCGGACGGGCAGCTCTCCGCGGAGGAGCTGACGGCCTACGTGAACGCGTCCAAGGCGAACCAGGCCAAGGGCACGGGGACGGCGGCGGACACGCAGTGGGTGCCCGACCAGCAGATGGCCACCTTCCAGAGCCGCGTGGCGGAAGTCGCGGGCGAGTTGGATCCGCTCCGGCCCGTGGGCGGCGAGGGCGCGACGCCCGGGCTGAACCTGGTGAAGGAGTACTCGCGCACGCTGCTGGACACGGACAAGAACGTGCCCACGTTCGTCAGCTACATGCTGTCCGCGGCGGACGTGAAGGAGACGCCCGCGGACGTCAGCCGGCTCAACAGCACCTTCGTGCGTGACCCGGAAGTGGGCGTCGGGGGCGTGACGGACTCCGACTACAACAACACCGGTTTCGACCGGGGACACATGAAGGCGGCCGAGGACTCGCCCACGCAGGCGGCGATGAACGAAAGCCACTACATGAGCAACATCGCCCCGCAGCACGGCAATCACAACCAGCAGGTCTGGCGCACGCTGGAGCGCGGGGTGTCGGAGCTGGTGAAAGAGACCGGCGGCAAGGCCTACATCGTCACGGGCAACCTGTACCTGGATGACAAGGGCAAGCCGCTGCCGCCCGAGTCCATCGAGACGATGGGCGCGAAGGACCGCAAGATGGCGGTGCCCACGCACAACTTCAAGACGGTGCTGCTGGAGCTGCCCAACGGCAACCTGTCGATGTTCGCGTACATGGTGCCGAACGCGAAGGAAGGCCCGTCGAAGAAGGACGAGATCGTCCCCATGTTGGAGGCGTCGCGCGTGCCGGTGGACCAGCTGGAGGGATTGCTGGGCCAGGACCTCTACGCGCAGCTGCCCAAGGGTGTGCAGGAGAAGCTGGAGAAGGACGCATCCGCGGCGGGCATCTTCCAACAGGAGAGCCTCTACGAGTCCGCGACGCTGCTGCGCGCCCCGCCGTCCGCCTGAGCTTCTGTCGGCGTCCGCGCACGGCAGGCAGGAGGGACGCGCCCGGGTTGAGAGGGGCTTCAGCGTGCCCCGTTGCGCACGCGGTACTTGAGCCACACGATGCCCCCATCCCGCTTCTCCACGTGGGTGAGCTCCAGCGCCGTGCCCTTGTCGGGCGCCTGGGGGCGGTCGAAGAGGGAGGGGGTGCCGGGGATGCCGTCGGCGGTGGGGTGGATGAGCAGGCTCACCTCGTCGATGAGGCCTGCGGCGAGCAGGGAGCCATTGATGCCACCGCCGCCTTCGAGCAGCACGGTCTTGATGCCGAACTCCTGGCCCAGCGTCTCCAGCGCGCGGGCGAAGTCGATGTCGTGCTTGCCGCCGAAGACGTAGGAGACGCCGCGTTCGCGAAGGTGGGCGAGGTGGGCGTCGGAGGCGGACTCGGTGAGCACGACGATGAGGTGGTCGCCGTCGAGGTCGCCGGACTCCCAGTTGAGCTTGCCGTGCGCATCCAGGGCGATGGCGTGGCTGTCCGCGTCCTTGCAAGCGATGAAGTCCGTGCGGGGCAGGGGCGCGGCGGGAGTGGGCTTGGGGATGCGCCCCTGCGCGGCGAAGTCCTCCATGGTGATGCGGCCGCACATCCAGGCATCCGCGTCGAAGGTGTCGGCGGTGCGCTCGTATTCGGCGTGCGCGGTGCCCGGTTCGGGCCAGTGCTCGAGGAGGATGCGTCCGTCGATGGACGAGACCATGTGGCAGATGACGTGGGGCTTCATCACGGAACTCCCGGTGCACGGTCCGCCTTCGTGAATCGGAGGCGGTGCAGGGAAGAGGGTTCCCAGATGCCCGGCGACCTGTCGAACCGATTCAGCGGGATGCGAACGGTTCGTTCACAACCCCGCGAACGGGAACGGGAGTTCAGACGGTGGGTGCCGTCCGTTCCATCACCCGCGTGAACTCCATCACCCAGTTGGTCTCCCACGTCTCTCCGTCGAGGGAGAAGGCCTGCTCCCACCGTGCGCGGTCCGTCCCCTGTCGCGTCCACCGGAACTGGACCTGGACCGGACGGCCGTCGTCGGTGTCCTCGCCGTAGAAGATGCCGTGGTCTCCCGTGAAGCCTCCGTGCACGGGCGGCAGGAGCACGCCTCCGCGACTGTCGACCCAGTAGATGGACCAGCGCCGCTGCTGGAGGTCGAACAGCCGCAGTGCCATTCCGGAGAAACCTCGCTCGAACTCGGCCTCCTCGACGTTGGCCACACCGCCCAGGTGCGGACGACAGCGCGCTCTCGACGCGAAGGCGTCCCAGTCGTCACTGCCCGCCAGTCGCTTCTTGAGGCGACGGTTTTGGCAGGTCCATTCGCCAAGGAAGAAGTCGAAGTCGTGCACGTCGCCAGTGGGGAGCGGAGGAAGGGGCTTCATGGTGGGAGTCCTTTTCGGGAAGCGGATCAGCGCAACTGGGAGCGGAGGGTGGGCGCCAACGTCAGGTGTTCGAGCGGTGCGCTCAGCGCCGGATGCAGCCCGTGCAGCACCTGCTCCGTCCATGCTGTCGAACGAGTCCGTTGCTCACGGTGCTCGCGGTGACGCTCGGCGGAGGGGAACACCGTGAGCCACGCGAGGAAGTGTTCTCCCGTGCGCACGGGCAGGGCCGGGAAGGTGTTCTCCGCGGGCTCGGTCTGGAACAGTCCTTGGAAGCGTGCCCCCAGTTCCGTGAGCGCCGGTCGCACGTGCTGTTCGAAGAACCGCACCAGGCCCTCGTCGGCGGGGGCCTTCAGGAAACAGAGCGTCACCTCCACGCGTGAATCGGGAAGGGCCACTGCTTCAACGGGCTGCCTGGCCAGGCCGGGATGATGAAGGGCCGTGTCCGGACGCACCGGGCGCAGGAGCAGCACGTTGTCGGAGTCCTGCATCGTCGCGTTCGCCGCGCCCCGGTGCGCCTTCCACACCGGTCCGCCATAGAAGGCCCCCAGCGCCGCGCTTCGGGACGCCATGTCCGGGAAGCCGCGCATCCACACGAACCGGTCCGGCCGGTCCTCGTCGCGGAACTGACCGACGATGTGCATTCCGACTGCTTCCTGGGCTTCCACGAACTCCTGGTCGAAGAGCGTGATGAGCACGTCGCGCTGGCCGGGATGCAGCGTGTACTGGCGCAGTTCGAGGACCGAGCAGCAGGCGGTAGGGGTGGACGACATGGGGGCTTCCGGGGTTCGGGTGCGGAAGCCATCCTTGTCAGCAAGCTGGTAGGGTCATGAAGACCACTTTCGAGCGAATCGGCCCTACCAGTTGAAGACCCCTCCCGGCGCCGTCACCTCCCTGCTCCTCCGCCTGGACCCGCGAACGTCCACGCCGCTCCACGAGCAGATCTTCGAGGGCGTCCGGACGCGCATCCTCTCCGGAGCGCTGGCGCCCGGATGGCGGATTCCTTCATCCCGCCAGCTCGCCACGGAGCTGGAGGTGGCCCGCAGCACCGTCCTCCAGGCGCTGGATGCGCTCGCCGCCGAGGGCTACGTCGTGGCCCGCGCTGGCGCCTCCACCCGCGTTGCTCCCGAACTGCCCATCGCCCCCGAGGACCGGACCCGGAGCACTCCGTCCCGTGTGTCCCGGGGCCCCCGGCTCGCCGCCTCGGCCCGGGCCCGGAAGTCTTCACCGGTGGGGGCGCCCCGGTTGGGCTCGGCGCCCCGTGCCTTCCGCCCTGGCGTCCCCGCGCTCGACCTGTTTCCGACCGCGCTGTGGGGCCGCACGGTGACGCGCGTCCATGCGCGTGCGAGCACCGGGCTGCTCGATGGAGGCGACCCCCTGGGGCATGCGCCCCTGCGCGAAGCCATCGCTGCCCATGTGTCCGCGTCGCGCGGGGTGCGGTGTGTCGCCGCACAGGTCTTCGTGACCGCCGGGACGCAGCAGGCGTTCGATGAAGTCCTCCGGCTCGCGCTCGACCCCGGAGATGCGGTCTGGGTGGAAGATCCGGGCTACCCCGGTGTCCGCCGCGCGGTGCTCGCCGCCGGTGGCAGGCCGGTTCCCGTGCCCGTGGATCCGGAAGGGCTGGACGTGGGCGCTGGCATGGCTCGGGCGCCCCGGGCCCGCGTCGCGGTGGTGGCTCCCTCGCACCAGTATCCTCTGGGCGCCACGCTGAGCTTGGCGCGTCGGATGGCGCTGCTGCACTGGGCGGAGCGCACGCGGGCCGTGATCATCGAGGACGACTACGACAGCGAGTTCCGTCACCGGGGCCGTCCCCTCACCGCGCTCCAGGGACTGGATGAGGCCGGCTGCGTCGTCTACGTGGGCACCTTCAGCAAGTCCATGTTCCCCGGCCTGCGCCTGGGCTTCTTCGTCGCGCCGCCATCCCTGGTGGATGCCTTCGCTGCGGCCCGTGCCACCGCTCCCGCGCCCGCCTCCTCGCTGGAGCAGGCGGCCCTGGCGGTGTTCCTCTCGGAGGGCCACTTCGCGCGCCACCTGCGCCGGATGCGGGTGGCCTACCGGGAGCGCGGCGAAGCCCTGCTCGATGCGCTGCGCGCTGACTGTGCTGGAGCCCTGACACCCCGGCCCTGCGACACCGGCATGCAGGTGTCCGCGTCGCTCGCGGCGCCGCTGTCCGACCTGCGCGTCCGCGACGAAGCGGCCCGACTGGGCGTGGAGGTGGCAGCCCTGTCCGACTACTTCCTCGGCCGGCGTCGTGAAGCCGGCCTCGTCTTCGGTTTCGGCGGTGTGCGCCCGGACGCCCTCCGCGCGGGGACCCGGACGCTGGCCCGTGCGCTGGAGGCCGCGCGCGGGGGCTGAAGCCTGCCCCGACCCCACAGCCTTGACACCCCACGGCCCTGCGTTGATATTCAACCCAGAGGTTGAATGATGCGCACGCCCGCGACCCCGAAACACCTGGACCAGACGCTGCTGGCGCTGGCCGACCCGACGCGACGGGCCATCCTCCAGCGCCTGTCGGCGGGGGAGGTGCGCGTGACGGAGCTGGCCCAGCCCTTCGCCATGTCCCTCAACGCGGTGTCCAAGCACATCCGCGTGCTGGAGCGAGCGCACCTGGTGCACCGGCGCCGCGAGGGCCGCGAACACCTGCTGTCCTTCACCCCGAAACCGATGGACGACGTGGCGCGCTGGATGGACGCGCAGCGCGCGAACTGGAGCGCCCGGTTGCAGGCACTCGATGACCTGCTCCAGGAAGAGGACCGCGCCCTGGCCTCTGCTCCTCCCCCGAAGAAAGGACGCACCCGATGAGCCCGCCCCTCCCCGTGAAGTTGAGCATCACCCACCGCTTCAAGGCCTCCGCGGAGCGCGTCTTCGATGCGTGGCTGGACCCCGCGAAGGCCCGCCACTGGCTCTTCGTCACCCGTCCCAACACGCCGCTGGTGCGCGCGGAGGTCGATGCGCGCGTGGGCGGCACCTACTGCTTCGCGGACCTGCGCGACGGCGAGGAGGTCGAACACGTGGGCGAGTACCTGGAGATCGACCGGCCGCGCCGGCTGGTGTTCACCCTGGGCGTGCCGAAGTACTCCCAGGACCGCGACCGGCTGACGGTGGACATCGTTCCGCTGGGCACGGGCTGTGAACTCACCCTGACCCACGAGATGGGCCCCGAGGGCGAGCAGTGGCGGGAGAGCTCCAAGAAGGGGTGGACCCAGCTCGTGGCGGGGCTCGACGCGTGGCTGGGCGACGGCACGCCCCCCACCGCGAACGGCTGACATCCCTTCCGGGGCGCAGGCCGTCTACGATGGGCGCCATGTCCTGGCGTCCGTTCCTCCCCCTGCTGGCCCTGCTGTGCGCCGTGTCCGCGTGTGGCCCGCGCCGCAGCGACCCGGCGCGCGTGGCGGAGGACCTGATGCGCCCCGCGCCCCTCGGGGCCTTCGCCGCGGGCACGCCTCCGGCCACCACCGAGGCCTGCACGGTGCGCACGGCGAAGGTCTGCTTCGAGCAGGCCCTCACGCTCCTGGCCACGGACGCGCGGGGTCCGGAGCGGCTGAGCGCGCTGTCCCTGATGGGCAAGGCCTGCGACGGACAGGTGAAGGACGCCTGCTCCTGGTTGTCCCAGCACGTGAAGGAGCCCCGGCGCGTGCGCGGCGGCCCGCCGGACGACCCGGTGTTCCAGGAGGCCTTCCAGCGCTGGCGCGAGGGGCGCAAGCACCACGTGCGCGTGACGTGCCGGCTGGTGCAGGGCGGCGTGCCCCAACAATGTGAAGTGCGCGAAGCGACGCTGCCCCCGGACCTGCTCGCGCAGGCCCTCGCCAGCATCCAGGCGTCGCGCTACGTGTTGCCATCCCTCGACGGAGAGCCCTTCGAATGCGACTGGACCATCGTCATCAAGTGACGCGGCTGTGGCCCGTGCTGGCCCTGTCGCTGTGGACGGGCTGTTTCGCCGGCACGGTGCACCGGGGCCCGGCGACGGACCACTTCGACGGTGAGACGTTCCAGAACCTGGGCGATGCGCCAAAGCTGCCCGCCCTCAAGCTCATCGGGGCGGCGCTGAAGGAGGAGCGCGGCGCGTGGCGCCCGTACGCGGAGCTGCCCTTCGGACCGAAGCCGCCCGAGCGCGTGGGCCCAGGCCAGCTGCGCGTGACGTTCATCAACCACGCCACGGTGCTGCTCCAGGCGGACGGGGTGAACGTGCTGACGGACCCCATCTATTCGGACCGGGCCAGCCCCGTCTCCTTCGTGGGCCCCAAGCGCGTGCGTCCCCCCGGCATCCGCTTCGAGGACCTGCCGCCCATCGACGTCGTGGTGGTGAGCCACAACCACTACGACCACATGGACCTGCCCACGCTGCGCCAACTGGAGGCCGCGCACCACCCGCTGTTCCTCGTGGGCCTGGGCAACCGGGAGCTCTTGAAGGCCGAGGGCTTCCAGCACGTGGAGGAGCTGGACTGGTGGCAGTCCGCGAAGGGCGGGCCTCCGGGCCTGAAGGTCACGGCGGTGCCCGCGCAGCACCGCTCGAACCGCGGGCTGACGGACCAGGAGGAGACGCTGTGGGCGGGCTACGTGCTGGAGACCTCCGGCGGCCCGGTGCTCTTCGCGGGGGACACGGGCCTGGGCCCGCACTTCCAGCGCATCGCGGAGCGCTTCGGCCCCATGCGCCTGTCGGTGTTGCCCATTGGAGCGTTCCGTCCGCGCGTCATCCACCCGGTGCACATGGGGCCGGAGCAGGCGCTGGAGGCGCACCGCGTGCTGCGCTCCAGCACGTCGGTGGCGATGCACTACGGCACCTTCCCGATGGCGTTCGACGGCCAGGACGAGGCGAAGTACCTGCTCCTGCGGCTCCTGTTGAAGGAGGAGGTGCGGCCGCGCTTCTGGGCGCTCGACTTCGGCGAGGGCCGGGACGTGTCGCCGCTGGCCCCGGAGGACGCGGGACGGGCCGATGCCGGACGCTGAAGGCGCCGCGCCCCCCGTCCCGCCGGAGGTCGAGGCGAAGGCGCTGATGGACCGGGCGCGCGCGCTCGTGCGCTCGGGCCATGTCCTGGAGGTGATTCCGCTCTGCGATGAGGTGTACCGGCGTCACACGACGTCGCGGGTGCCCGCGCTCCAGCTCCAGGTGGCGCGGGCGCTGGGGCACCGGGGCGCGGCGCTGTCGGAGCTGGGCAAGGTGGTGGAGGCCGTCATCCACTTCGACGAGGTGGAGCGCCGCTTCTGGAGCCCGCGCAAGCCCGCGCTGTGGGAGGGCGTGGCCTGGTCCATGGTCTACCGGACCTGCGTCCTGATGGAGCAGGACATTCCCCAGCAGGCCCTGCGCTGCGTGGGAGAGCTGCTGCGCCGCTTCGGTTCGTCGGAGTCTGCGCCCGAAGGTCTGCGCAACGCAGTGGGCGCGGCCCGGGTGCTGCTCCCGAACGTCTACAACCAACTGGAGGAGTATGAGGAAGCGCTGCGCCTGAGCGAAGCGCTGCTGGAAGCGAGTGACGGAGACCCGGATCCCCTCAAGGTCGACATGGCGTCGGGCGCGCTCCTGCAGCGGGCGCATGCCCTCCAGGGGCTGGGGCACTGGGAAGAGGCGCTCGAGTGCTTCGACGAGGTGGACGTGCGCTACGGCGAGGATCCGGATCCCCGGATGCGGGCCCTGGTGTCCGCGGCGCTCATGGGCCGGGCCCTGGTGCTGATTCGCGAGGGGATGGTTCCTGAGGCGCTCTCCGGGCTGGACGCCATCCTCGAACACGCCGGCCCCCACCCGTACCCCCGGCAACGGCCGATGGTGGACTTCGCGCAGTTCCACCGGGAGGAGCTCGGGAGGGAGGCGGAGGAGGAGCGGAAGAAGATGGAGCGGAGGAAGAAGCAGTGGCGGAAGTGAACCGCTGCCTCAGTCCGCTTCGATGTCGGACCACCACTCGCCGAGCCGCAGCTCGATGGCGTCGAACGGTGCCGCTCGGATGACGTCGTCCTCGCCGTAGACGCCCATCTCCATCCAGCGTCCGTCCCGCAGCTCACTCACGGTGAGCGTGCGCGCCTCGATGTCGATGAACCACAGGTGTCGGATGCCGAGGCGCGCATAGAACGGCCGCTTGATGCGCTGGTCATAGGCGCGCGTGGAGGGGGAGAGGATTTCGCACGCCCAATCCGGCGCGATCGTGCAGCTTCCGGACGGCAGCGTGGCCAACCGTTCGCGTCGCCACCCCGCGAGGTCCGGGCTGAACTCCGGAGAGCCCTCCACCTGGATGCCGGGCTCCACCAGCACCCACCAACCACCAGGGCCTCCCTGGCCTCGCTGGAAGGGGCCTCGCAGCCCTTCAATCAACGCGCCCATCAGGTCCATGTGCCCGGCCCGGGGCCGCGCATGCGTGTACAACGTTCCGTCGATGATCTCGCCCACCACGCCCTCGGGCAGGGCCTCGATGTCAGCGAGGGTCGCGGGACCCTCGAGCGTCTTCGCGCCATAGGCCATGCCTGGAGTGTGGAGATAGCAACGCCGTCTGACAAGCCAGCGGGCGGGCGACCCCGGAGGCCTACTCCGGCTGCGCGATGATCAACGTCTGCAACGGCAGGTGCCGGATGGGCCGGGTGCTCTGCACGCGGAAGCCCGCGTCGTCCAGGAACCCCTCCACCTCCGCGGGCGTGTACGCCGCCGCGCCCGACGTGAGGAAGTAGTGCAGCCCGATGAGCGGCGCGGACGAGCCCTGCGTGTCGCGCTCCTCGCGCAGGTACTCCAGCACCGCGAGCGTGCCCTTGGACGCCATGGCCCCGCGCACGCGCCTGAGCAGTGCCACGTTCTGCGCGGGCGTCAGGTGGTGCATCACCTGGAACAGCAGCACGCCGTCATACGGCCCGCCCAGCTCCGCGTGCAGCACGTCGCCTTCCCGGTGCGTCACCCGGTGTGACAGCCCCGCCTGGGCGATGATCTCCCGCCCCACGCGCACGCTGCCCTCCAGGTCCACCACCGTGGCCTTCAGTCCCCGGTGCACCCGGCACAGCTCCGCCGCGTACCAGCCGTGCGCGCCGCCCAGGTCCAACAACTGCTTCGCACCCCGGGGCAGGGGAATGGCCGCCGCCACCTCCGGCGAGGCCAGCCGCGCCAGCTGGTACATGGCCTGGATGTAGTCGCGCCAGCGCGGGTCGTCCGGAGCGAACTGGTGGATGTCCACCGACTGCCCGCTCTTCACCGCGTTCTCCAACTGCCCCCACCAGTCCCACTGGGCGTAGTTGAACTCCAGGAACGCGGTGATGGCCTGCGGCGAGCGCGGGTCCAGCCACCGCCGGGCCCGGGGGGCCAGCCGGAAGCGGCCCCGCTGCAGCTCCACCACTTCGCAGGCGATGAGCGCTTCCAGCAGCGCCCGCATGCCCTCGGTGCTCGTCTTGAGCCGGGCCGCCAGCGCCTCCGCGGTCGCCGCGCCGTCCGCCAGCGCCGCGTAGACGCCCAGGCGCGCGCCGGCCATCAGCGTGCGCGACGCCATCATCCCGAAGAAGGCGTGCGCCAGGGGCTGGGGCGCCAGGTTGAGGAAGTCCGCCACCCGCTCCAGGAGGTTGTCCGCCTTGAGGCCCAGCCGCATCGCGCGTCGCTCCTTGGGAGAGGGGGTGGGGGCCTAGCGGCGGCGCCGGGAGCCGGCCACCGCGGCCACGCCCAGCACCATCAGCGCCGCTTCGGGGCCCAGCAGGCAGCCCTGCGTCTGCGCCTGCCGCACCCCGGTGTACTTGCACTTGCCCGTGTCACAGGTGAAGCGCGGCGCGCAGTCGTTGCTGCTGCGGCACTTGGTGGGCACCCGCCCGACGCCGTCCTCGCCCTCCTCGCCGCCGGGGTCCTCTTCGCCGCCGTCGGACTGCGACTGGGCCACGGCCGCCAGGGGCGACAGCAACAGGAGGCAGGTCAGGGTCAGGAACCCCGCCGGACGAAGGCGCGAGAAGAGGGAGGGCATGAGGCGGGCGCCACCCTAACGCCCCGGCGGCACGCTTGCATCTTTCCACTGAAGGGGGCGGGCTTCCGGGCTTCCCGGAATCGCTGGCCGACAGGGCGGCTGAATCTGCTACGGTCCCCCCGCGATGGCGCCTCGAATCCTCGTCGTGGACGACAACCAGGAGCTCCTCTCCCTCCTCACCCAGCTCTTCGAGGATGCCGGGTACGAGGTGGTCGGCGCCAGCCGTGGCAAGCAGGGCATCGAGGCCGCGCGCGCCTCGCCGCCCGGGTGTGCCGTCCTGGACATCCTTCTGCCCGACATGATGGGCTACCACCTCGCGGACACGCTGCGGAAGGACAACCCCCAGCTGCCGCTGCTCTTCATCACGGGCGTCTTCAAGGGCGGCAAGCACGCCACCGAAGCGCGGCAGAAGTACCAGGCCGCCGGCTACTTCGAGAAACCCTTCGAGGCCCAGAAGCTGCTCGAAGCGGTGGCCAAGGTGCTGCCCGCGGAGAAGAAGCTCCCCTCCGCCTCGATGCAGGACGCCTTCGAGGTGGAGCTGGACATCGACGTGGAGGAGGAGGGCCCGCAGGACGCCATGGAGCTGACCGGCCGCATCAAGGTCA
Organism: Corallococcus sp. CA047B; assembly: GCF_003612065.1. Classification (NCBI taxonomy): domain Bacteria; kingdom Pseudomonadati; phylum Myxococcota; class Myxococcia; order Myxococcales; family Myxococcaceae; genus Corallococcus; species Corallococcus sp. CA047B. The sequence continues at coordinate 9,232 of NZ_RAWD01000162.1, read as the reverse complement.
CCGGCGGCGGCAACCTCACGGCGGAGATCCGAGGCGCGAACCTCACCGCCACGCCCATGCAGAAGGTGCCCTCCACCCAGGTGCGCGCCCCCACGCCGGGCCGTCCGCCGGACCCGCTGCCGGTGGGCGCGGGCGCGCCGGGCAGCCGCCGGGGCGAGCTGCGCGACAACCTGCCCTCGCTGCTCACGGCCTTCTACCTGTCGCGCGAAACGGGCGAGCTGGGCATCCAGCGCGGCAAGGTGAAGAAGGTCGTCTACTTCGAGAACGGCACCCCGGTGTTCGCGCTGTCCAACCTGCTGGCGGACCGCTTCGGGCAGTTCCTGGTGCGCGTGGGGAAGATCAAACCCGAGCAGCTCCAGGACGCGTCCGCCGTCGCCGCGCAGAGCCACCGGCGCACCGGCGACGTGCTGGTGGAGCGCGCGCTGCTCAAGGACACGGAGCGGCTGTACTACGTGGGCCAGCAGGTGAAGGCCATCATCTACTCGCTCTTCTCCTGGGAGGAGGGCACGTACGTGATGAGCTTCAAGGAGAAGGCCTCCGCAGAGTCCATCAAGCTGGACGTGCACCCGGCCAACCTCATCGTCCGGGGCATCAAGAAGCTCTACAAGCCGGAGCGCCTGCGCCGGCTGCTCCAGCCGGAGGACCGGCTCATCCCTGCGGTCGCGCCCGCCTACGGTCTCAACGAGGTGGAGCTGGAGCGCTGGGAGGCGGAGCTGTTGCCGAAGATCGACGGCAACCGCGTGGTGGCGGAGCTGCTCGCGTTCGCCAACCGCCCGGAGCACGTCGTCTACGGCTTCCTGGTGTCGATGATGGCGTTGGGCATCCTGGACAAGCGGTAGCCGGACGCCGCTCCCGCGCGGCTACACCAGCCGGGAGCCAATCCAGAACAGGCCCAGCGCGCCGGAGCCCAGGGCGACCCCGCGCTGGATCCACAGGCTGATGCGCGCGTTGGCGCGGGACAGCCCTTCGGCGAACAGCAGGCCCACGGCGCCCATGCCGATGAGGATGCCCAGCGCGAAGCCGGGCAGGTACGTCCACGCGGACAGGCTCATGCTGCCGCCCACCAGCAGCGGGGGCAGGGCGATGAGCAGCGAGCGCACGCCGCTGATGGCCATGAAGGCGCCAGCGGCGGTGCTCACGGTGTGAACGTGCTCGTGGGGCTTGCGGTCGTGGCCGGGCAGGTGCGGGTGCCCGTGGTCCAGGCTGTGCGGGAAGAGGAGCGCGGTGACGGCCAGGGCCACCAGCACGGCGCCGCCGAACACCTCCGCCCAGCGCTCGAAGGTCTCCGACAGGCCCACGCCCGCGAACAGGCAGACGGCGGCGATGCCGCCCAGCATGAAGGCGTGGCCCAGGGCGAAACGCAGCGCGGTCTTGAGCGCGACGCGGCGCCGGCCGCCGCCCAGGGTGCCGAGCGTGGCCATGGCGGCGCAGTGGTCCGGCCCCAGGGCGTGGAGCAGACCTTGGGTCAGGCCGAGCAGGAAGGCGAGCAGGATGGGAGCCACGACGGCGCACCCTAGCCGTGGTTTAACCGGGTGGCCAGCAGGAGGAAGAACCACACCATGCGCATTGCCCACCCACGACACTCCGCCGCGCTGCTGCTGATGGGCCTGCTCGTGCTGTCGGGCTGCTCCCAGGACCCCGGTCCGGAGCAGCTCGCCAAGGCCGAGGGGCACTATCAGGAGCTGATCAACCAGAACGTGGCCCCGCACGACCCGGCCTGGACGGCGGTCGTCGCCGAGTTCGAGGCCATCCCCAAGGACTCCAAGAGCCGTCCGGAGGCGGACAAGCGGCTGGCCGCGCTGAAGTCCGCCCGCGAGAAGCTCCCACCGCGCCCCCTGGCCCGCCCCGGCGCGACCGGCCCTGGCGCCAGCGAGGTGGATGCGAAGCGCGCCGCCTGTGAGAACCTCGCCAAGAAGATGGGCGAGGCCAAGACGGACGTGACGCGCGACATGCTGCGCAAGGTGCTGCAGCGCTGCCAGGCGGACGTGGTCCAGGCGGAGGCCAACAGCCACCCGCCGGGCGAGAACGGCGCGGACCTGCACTGAGTAGGAAGCAGGGTTGAGAAGCCGGCGGGGGCTGGGTAAGGAGCCGTCACATGCCCATGCCCCAAGCAGGTGACAAGGCCCCCGGCTTCTCGCTCCACGACCAGAGCGGAGCCACCGTCTCCCTCTCGCAGCTCAAGGGGCGGCACGTCGTCCTCTACTTCTATCCGAAGGACGCGACCCCCGGCTGCACCACGGAGGCGTGCGACTTCCGCGACGAGCACTCCGCGCTGGTGAAGGCCGGCGCGGTGGTGCTGGGCGTGTCGCCGGACAGCACCGCGAGCCACCAGAAGTTCGCCACGAAACAGGGTCTGCCCTTCTCGCTCCTGGCGGACCCGGACCACGCGGTGGCGGACGCGTACGGGGTGTGGGGGGAGAAGTCCCTCTATGGCCGCAAGTTCATGGGCCTCATCCGCGCGACCTTCCTCATCGGGCCGGACGGCAAGGTCCTGCGCGTGTGGCCCAAGGTGAAGGTCGCGGGGCACGTGGCCGAGGTGCTGGCCTCGCTCCAGCAGCCTTCCGGTGCGGCCTCCCAGGCTCCGGCTTCCAAGGCTTCCGCGCCGGCCGTGAAGGCTCCCGCCGCGAAGAAGGCTCCGGCGGCGGTGGCGAAGCCCGTGGCTGTCAAGAAACCGGCGGCGAAGAAGGCCCCCGCGGCCAAGGCTCCGGCCCGGAAGGGCGCTCGCGCCTGAGCGGGTGTGGGGCGGCGGGTCCCCGGTGAACTCCTGGCGGGACAGGGAGCCTGGGACCGTGTATTCCTGCGCCCCGTGGCGGATCTCCTGCTTCCTGGGGACACCCGCCGTTCATGACCCAGCCCCGCCATGGCCTTCGGGCCTGGCAGGGGGCGACCTGCGAGCCGAGCCGTCGGGTGGATGCCCGGTGGCTGGCGCGGACAGCATGACCATCCCTTGGGGATGGCGGAGATGATGAACATGCGCGAGCGAGGCATTCAGCGGTGGATGGGGACGGCGGCGCTGGTGACGGGCGTGCTGTTGGGCACGGCCTGCGGCGGTCTCCCCGAGACGGGCGGCAAGCAGCCGGACGAATCGCGGGGCAACGCCTTCGCCCAGCGCGGCACGCAGGGTGAGGCCCTGTACAACGTCGCCGAGCAGCAGGGGAACGAAGCCCCTGGCGATGCGCACCACGGCAACGCGGCCGCGAAGCTGCCCAAGCACATGCTGACCGTGGACCGGGGCTACAACGAGACCATCACGAAGATTGGCTCCAGCATCGATCCGCGCACGAAGTCCAAGGACGGACAGGCCAACAACTCCCTTTGGGACAACGCGGGCGGCATGATGGCGCACCGCTATGGCACGCTGGGTGGGGCGACCTACTCGCCTGCCGCCTGGGGCCTGGGCGGTTGGGACGTCTCCACCGCGAACGAGAGCGTGCGCGGCTTCGACGCGCCCTACAGCTACGTCACCCAGCCCATCTATCTGCAGCAGCGCTAGGTGTCCTGAAGTCCCAGGGCGTCCGCTGGCCAGCGTGCTGGCGGGCGCCCGTGTTCCGGCCCTGTGGCCGACTCCCGGTGGGGACCCGGGGTGACCACTCCTTGGTGTCGAGGCCTTCACGCCTCCAGAAGGAGCAGGTCATGCAATCCCGAGCCCTCCATCGCTGGACGTTGCTGGGGACCTTCGCCGCCACGGTGGCGTTCATCGGACCGGGCTGCAATCGCGACAGGCCGCTGATGCCCCGGGCTGGGAGCAGCTACGAGGGCATCGCCAACACGCAGCAACCCGGGCCGCCCATGGAGCCGATGCGGGTGTCCTCCGGCAGCGGAGGCGGCACCGGAGGCTCCGGCAGCGCGGGCACCACGGCCGCGGAGGATGGCGCGGGCGCGCAGGGTCACACCAACAAGATCGGCGCGCCGGGCTACACCACGTCCAACGAAGACACCCGGGACCCGGGCGGGACGCGGCAGTTCATCCAGGGGCACCACGACACGGAGTGACGCCCCTGTTCCGAGGCGGATGGGGACGGCCTTCAGCGCGATGCGAGCATGACCTCGGTGGGGTCCTTGCCGGTGAACGCACTGGCGAGTCCCTGCGCGAGCGCGCGGTGGTTCGCATCCCCCAGCGTGGCGAGCCGGTCCTCGGCGGGGTGCGCGAAGCGGGCGGCGAGCGCGTCCAGGCGACGGTGGGCTTCGGTGATGCGCTCGCGCGGGACGCGGCCGGACTCCACCGCCTTCACCAGCGCTTCGATGGCACCGCGCTGCACGTCCGCGTGGTGGCACACGAGGAACAGGTCCACGCCCGCGAGCGTGCCCTGCACAGCGGCCTCCTCCACCGAGTAGTGCCCGGCGATGGCCTTCATCTCCAGGTCGTCGCTGACGAGCACGCCGTCGAAGCCCAGTTCCTGGCGCAGGATGCCGTGCAGCGCGCGGTGGCTCATGGTCGCCGGCACGCCGGGCTCCAGCGCGTCGAACAGCACGTGCGCCGTCATCAGTGACGCGAGCCCCGCCTTCGCGAACGCCTGGAAGGGCACCAGCTCCACGCGGCGCAGTCGCTCCAGGTCATGCGGCAGCCGGGGCAGGGTGAGGTGGCTGTCCGTCGTCGTGTCGCCGTGTCCCGGGAAGTGCTTCCCGCACGACGCCACGCCGCCGGCCTCCATGCCCCGCGCGAGCGCCACGCCCAGCCGGCCCACCTCCGCCGGGTCACGGCTGAAGCTGCGGTCGCCAATCACCGGGTTGGCCGGGTTGGTGTCCACGTCCAGCACCGGCGCGAAGTCCCAGTCGAAGCCCACCGCGCGCAGCTCGTGCGCGAGCAGCCGGCCCACGCGCTCGGCCAGGGCTTCGTCGCCGCGCTGTCCCAGCTCGCGCATGGGCGGCAGTGCCGTGAAGGGCGCGTCGCGGAGCCGCGCCACGCGGCCGCCCTCCTGGTCCACGGAGAGGATGAAGGGCCTGCCCGCGCGCACCTTCAGCTCATGGCACAGCGCCGCCGTCTCGGCCGCGGTGCCCACGTTGCGCTTGAAGAGGATGGCGCCGTAGATGCCGTCGTCCATCAACGCCGCGAGGTCGGCGTCGATGCGGGTGCCAGGAAAGCCCACCATGAAGAGGCGGGCGCAGTCGCGATAGAGGGCGGAAGCAGGGCTCACAGCCGTGCAGTGTGGCAGAGCCCGCCGCCCGTGTGGCAGCGGATGCGTCGCCGGAACCGTACCGAGCGTCGGCTGCCTGTCAGGGCGCGGAGCAGCCGGCTACTTGCGCAGCAGCGTTCCCTCGAAGAAGAACGCCAGGCACGCGGCCAGGATGAGCCAGGTCCACAGGGGTACGGCGGGCTTGTCCGCGTCTCCCGTGGACGCCTTCACCGTGTCCTCGCCGAAGTAGGCCGTCAGCGTGTCCTGCGGCACCCGTGACAGGTCGCTCTCCGCCGGGTCCAGCGTGGCGGCGAAGTCCAGCGCGGCCACGGGCTTTGCCTCCGCGCCCAGCACCGAGTGCACCCCCGGCTCCACCGTGGGGCCCGCGACGAACGAACCGTCCGGCTGGGCCTTCACCGGCACCTCGCTGCCGTCCGGCGCGCGCACCGCCGTCACCTTCTGCGTGCCTTCCGGGCGCAGCGTCACCGTCTCGCCCACGCGCACGCGCACCTCCTCGCGCTCCTCCAGCGAGCCCGTGAGGTACGCCGCGAAGCGCTGCATCAGCGGCAGGAAGCTCGTCCGGATGGCGAAGTCGCTCCAGTCGCGGTCCACCGTGCTGGTGAACAACGCCACGCGCCCCTTGCCCCGGCGCGCCACCGCCACCGCCGGCGCTCCGTCCTCGTATGTGGCCAGCACCTGGCTCGTGCCCGGCGCGGACGGGCTGTCCGCCTCCAGCAACATGTACTTGTAGAAGCGCGCGCCGATGAGCCCCTCTTCCGCCCGGCCCGTGAACGGCGCGAACAGCGGGTGGTCCACCTTCACCTGCGCCAGCTTCGCCGTCTTCGTCTCCGCGTCCGGGTCCTCGCGCTCGGCGCTCGTGCGCACCAGCCGCAAGGGCCGAGGCAACAGTGCGCCCAGCCGCTGGTTGTACGTGTCCGGGTTCACGTGGTCGCCCACGCTCACGAAGAGGCCGCCGCCGTTCTCCACGAAGGTCTTCAACTTCGCCGCCTCGTCCTCCGACGGCGCGGGCGTGTTGAGCAGCAGCACCAGGTCATACGCGCTGAAGTCCTCGCGCAGGCCCACCTCCGCGTCGCGCACCGCCACGTCCACCGGCGAGCCCGGCGACGTGAGCGCCGCGTCCACGAAGAAGGCCTCATCCCGGTAGCGCGTCGCATGTGGCGAGCCGTTCACCACCAAGGCCTTCAGCCCGCGCGGCACCGGCAACACGAAGGCCCGCCGGTCGTCCTCCGCCAGCGCGTCCGGCGTCAGCGTCACCGCGCCCACCACCGTGCCGCCCTGGGGGAAGCGCACCGTCAGCGTCTTCTGCGTGGTGCCACCCGCCGGCACATCCACGAAGCCCTTGGCCAGCGTGGACTCGCCCACGCGCACCGCGGCCTCCAGGTCCTTCACCGGCTTCGCGCCGAAGTTCCGCACCGTGAACGTGAACTGGTACGAGCGCGGCCCCGCCTGCAGCGCGGGCTCCACGCGCAGGTCCACCAGCGCGTGGTTGTCCAGGGACTCGCGGCCTTCCGCCACGTCGCGCAGCACCACCTCCGGCTTCACCAGCGTGCCCGTGGGGCCCTTCACCGTGGGCGGCGGCGCTTCCAGCCGGAAGCCGGAGGCCGTCATGTCGGAGACCACCACCAGGCGCTTGCCCGCCATCGGGTTCTCTTCCAGCGCCCGCGCCGCCATGTCCAGGCAGCGCGACAGGTCCGCCGAACCGTAGGTGGGCTTCGCCTCGTCCACGAGCGCGCGCAGGCGGGCCCGATCGAAGCCCGGGGGCGGCGGTGCCTCGGGCGCGCCCGTGCACACCATCACCGTCGCGGGCTCCTCCGGCAGCAGGTCCTTGAGCGCGTCGCGCGCCTCGTCCCGGCCCTTCTCGAACAGCGACGTGCCGTCCGACCAGCGCATGGACAGCGACGCGTCCAGGATGATGGCCGTGGCCGCCGGCCCACGCGTCACCGTCGCCGCCTGTGCGTCGCGGCTGAACTCCGGCCGCGCCAGCGCGAGCGGAATGGCCAGCAGGATGAGCGTGCGCAGCGTGTAGAGCAGCAGCCGCTTCAACTTGAGCCGGCTCGCCGTGCGCTTCTGGCTTCGCAGCACGAACGCCATCGGCCCGAACGGATGCGCCCGGGGCCGCCTGCGGTCGAACAGGTGCACCAGCACGGGGATGAGCGCACCCAGCGCGCCCAAGAGGAACCACGGGTTGCCGAACGTCACCTGCGCCTCCCGCGACGCCCCAGGAAGCGCAGCAGCACCTCATCCAGCCGCTCGTCCGTGCGCACCAGCTCGTAGTCCACGTCCGCCTCGGCGCACTTCGCCTTCACGTCCGCGAGGAACGCGCCGAATTCCTCCAGGTAGCTCTGCTTGATTTCACGCGGGTTCACCTCGATGCGGCCCTCGCCCTCCATGTCCAGGAAGAGCGTGGGGTCATCGAACGGGAACGTCAGCTCCGCGGGATCCACCAGGTGGAACACCGCCACGTCGTTCTTGCGCTGCCTGAGCGCCAGCACCCGCTTCAGCGCCTCCTGCCGCTCATCCAGCAGGTCCGACAGCACGATGACCGTCGAGCGCCGGGGCAGCACCTCCGCCAGGTGATCCGCCGCGCTGCCCAGGTCCGTGGGGCCCTTCGCCTCCGTGTGCTCCAGCGCGTCCAGCAGCACGTTGAGGTGGCCCGCGGATGCACGCGGAGGGATGTCCCGGAACGCGCCGCCCACCATCACCGCGAGGCCCGCCGCGTCCTGCTGCCGCACGAGCAGGTAGCTGAGCGCGCCCGCGAGCGTCTTCGCCACCTCCAGCTTGGACATGGCGCCGCTCTGGTAGCCCATGGACGCGGACGCATCCACGACCATCACCGAGCGCAGGTTCGTCTCATGCTCGTAGCGTTTGACGTAGTACTTGTCGAACTTGCCGTAGGCCTTCCAGTCCAGGTGGCGCAGCTCGTCGCCGGGGGCGTACTCCTTGTGCTCGGCGAACTCCACGCTCTGGCCCTGATGCGGGCTCTTGTGGAGGCCGGACAGCACGCCCTCCATCACCGCGCGGGCGCGCAGCTTCACTCCCTGGAGGCGGGACAGCGTCTGGGCGTCGAGCAGCGCCATGGGGTGGGCCGGACTAGCCCTTCACCACCGTGAGGAGCTGATCAATCAGCTTCACCGACGTGATGCCTTCGCTCTCCGCGGTGAAGTTCGGCAGCACGCGGTGGCGCAGCACGGGCCGCGCCAGCGCGCGGACGTCCTCCACCGTGGCCACGAAGCGGCCGTTGAGGATGGCGCGCGCCTTGGCCGCGAGCACCAGGTACTGGCTCGCACGAGGACCCGCGCCCCACGACACGTTCTTCGCCACGAACTCCGGCGCGCCCGCTTCCTTGGGACGCGTGTGGCGCACCAGCTCCACCGCGTAGCGCACCACGTGGTCCGGCACCGGCACGCGGCGCACCAGCTCCTGGAGCGCGAGGATGCGCTCGGGGGAGAGGATCTTCTCCAGCTTCGGCGGCGCGCCCGCGGTGGTGCTCTTGACGATCTGCACCTCTTCCTCGGCGGTGGGGTAGCCCACGTCCACCAGGAACATGAAGCGGTCCAGCTGCGCCTCGGGCAGCGGGTAGGTGCCCTCCTGCTCGATGGGGTTCTGCGTGGCGAAGACGAGGAAGGGCAGCTCCAGCGGGTACGTCCGGCCGCCGGCGGTGATGCGGTACTCCTGCATCGCCTGGAGGAGCGCGGCCTGCGTCTTGGGCGGCGTGCGGTTCACCTCGTCCGCGAGGATGATGTTCGCGAACAGGGGGCCCTGCATGAAGCGGAAGGAGCGGCGCCCCGTCGTCTTGTCCTCTTCCAGGATGTCCGTGCCCGTGATGTCCGAGGGCATCAGGTCCGGCGTGAACTGGATGCGGTTGAAGGACAGGTTCAGCACGTCCGCCAGCGTGGAGATGAGCAGCGTCTTCGCGAGGCCCGGGACGCCCACGAACAGGCAGTGGCCACGGCTGAAGAGCGAAATCAGCAGGTGCTCCACCACGTCGCGCTGGCCGACGACGCGCTTTTCAATCTGCTCGACGATGGCGTTGCGGGCCTGGGCAAGCTCCTCGACGGCGCGCAGGTCCTCGCGGGTGGCGTCGGACGGGGGGAGTG
>NZ_RAWD01000161.1:0-21071 GCF_003612065.1 Corallococcus sp. CA047B | reverse complement strand
GGAAGTTAAGCCCTCCAGAGCCGATGGTACTCCGCGGGAAACCGCGTGGGAGAGTAGGTCGCTGCCGGATTCTTTTTGAAAAGCCCCTGGTGCCGCAAGGCGCCAGGGGCTTTTGTCTTTGCGGGCTTGTTCAGCGTTTCGCCCGGGTGTGGATTCGGGCTAGAGGCTCCTGGCAGGAGACACGCGATGCCCTCCCTCCTGACGCGGCGCCCGGAGACCAAGTCGTTCAGCATCGAGGATCTGCTCGATCGCGTGCGGCGCGGTGAGGTGCGCATTCCTGACTTCCAGCGCCCCCTTCGGTGGACCGCGGACGACGTGCGCGACCTGCTGGACAGCGTCTACCGGGGCTACCCCATCGGGACGTTGTTGTTCTGGCGGCGGGAGGCCCCTGCCTCCAGCGTGAGCTTCGGGCCCGTGCGCATCGATGCTCCGTCCACCAGCCAGGGCCTGTGGGCCGTGGACGGACAGCAGCGGGTCACGGCGCTCGCGGGCGTGCTGCTCCACCCGGCCTATGGGGATGAGCTGGGGCGCGACGACTTCCACCTGTACTTCGATCTGGAGACCGAAGAGCTCTTGCCTCCGTCGAAGAACGCGACGCCCCCTTCGCACTGGCTGCCGATGAACGAGGTGTTGGACAGCGAGTCGCTGCTCAACTGGCTCAACCGCTACCCGGCTCGCGAAGCGCACCCGGAGCACATCCGCGCCGCCATCCGTTTGGGCAAGGCCATCCGCGAGTACCAGGTGCCTGCCTACGTCGTGGACACGACCGACGAGAAGGTGCTGCGCATCATTTTCAAGCGGCTGAACACCGCGGGCCGGCCCCTTACGGACGAAGAGGTCTTCAATGCGCTGTATGTGGGCTCGCGCTCGCTCAGCCTGGAGTCGGTGACGCAGGGGCTGCGGGAGCTGGGCTTTGGCGCCGTTCCAGAGTCGCTGTTGCTGCGGGCCGTACTGGCCGTGCGGGGTCTGGATTTCACCCGGAGTTATCAGCAGCAACTGCATCAGGACGACGACTTCACGGAGACCGTCCAGCGCACCGAGCGCGCGTTGCGCGATGCCATCGTGTTCCTCAAGCGCGATGCGTTCATCCCACATCTGAAGTTGCTGCCGTCGCCCGAGAACTCGCTCGTGCTGCTGACGCGGTTCTTCCAACTGCATCCGGAACCCTCTCCCCGGTCGCGGGAGCTGTTGTCCCGCTGGTTCTGGCGGCACGTCGTCTTCGGCGGCTGGGTGCTCAAGCCCGCAGAGGCCCTGGAACTCGTCGCGGCCATGCGCTCCGACGAGGAACGCTCCATCCAGGCGATGCTGGCCCAGGTGGCCTCGCCCCTGATCCCCTGGTGGCTGGAGGCGGGTCTTCCCGTCATCCCCAATCCGGAGGTGGCCCAGCCGCCTCCCGTGATGCGCATCGTCCTGGTGTCCCTCCTTCCACGGCACCTGCTGACGGGCGCGGTGCTGGACCCTGGTGAACTGCTGGATTCAGGGACCGAAGGCTTCCTGGACATCCTCCCCATGGAGAGCGCTCCGGAGTGGGCGGTGCGAGGGGGCGGCTTCCAACGGACATTCCAGCTCCTGGCCCCTTTCAACTCCCTCTTCCATCCTTCCCTGGCGGGGACGTCCGTCCTGGAACTGCTCAAACAGGGCTCGCTTCCCGACCAGGAGATTCTGGTCAGCCATGGACTGACGCCCGCAATGCTCGAATACCTGCGGCGGGGCGAAGCTGTGGATTTCCTCCGGCAGCGGCGGGCCCACTTGGAGCCCGTGGTGCGACAGTTCATCGAAGCCCGGACGCGCTGGGATGACTCGGACCGTCCTTCCCTCCAATCGATGATCATCGACGACGGAGACGACTGACATGGACCCCAGGCCGCCTACGTCCACCACTGGTGTCCTCGACGTTCTCATGGGCGACGTACACGTCGGCACGCTCACGTTGCTCGCCGACGAGCGCATCGAGTTCAGCGTCTCCGAGGAGTACCGCCAGCGTTACCCGCGTCCCGTGCTGGGCCAGTTCTTCGAGGATGACCTGTCGCGCCGGCACATCAGCCGCATGCGGTTGCCGCCGTTCTTCTCCAACCTCCTGCCCGAAGGCCCGCTGCGCGATCTCATCTCCGAGCGTGAGCAGATTGCCCGGCAGCGCGAGTTCTTCTTCATCGCGCACCTGGGCGAGGACCTCTCCGGCGCCGTCATCGTCCGACCGGCGGGTGAGCTCCCCGTCCGCGACCATTCCCTGGTCGATACCCCCTCCGAGTCCGCGACCCCCGACGGAGAGCCGCTGCGCTTCTCGCTCGCGGGTGTTCAGCTCAAATTCTCCATGCTGCGCCGCGACCGGGGGATGACGCTGCCCATGGGCGGAAAGGGCGGCGATTGGATCGTCAAGCTTCCGGACAACCGCTACGACCGCGTGCCGGAGAACGAGCTGTCCGTGATGACGTGGGCCCGCGCCACCGGCATCGACGTGCCGGAGATGCAACTGCTCAAGGTCTCCGACCTCCATGGGCTCCCCGAGGGCATCACCCTTCGCGAGGACCTGGCGTATGCCATCCGCCGCTTCGACCGACCGTCACCCGGGCGCCGCGTGCACATGGAGGACCTGGCGCAGGTGCTGGGGCTGTACTCGGATGAGAAGTACAAGAAGTACAACTACGAGACCATCGCCAACGTGCTGCTCAAGGTCGCGGGACTGGATGCACTCCAGGAGTTCCTGCGGCGAATGGTGTTCATCATCGCGTGCGGCAATGGCGACGCGCACCACAAGAACTGGTCGCTTTTCTACCCGGACGGCACCCGTCCCACGCTGTCGCCCGCGTATGACTTCGTCTCCACCATCCAGTACATGCCGCAGGATCAGCTCGCGCTGAACCTGGCGAAGTCCAAGCGCTTCGACGACGTGTCGCTCCAGAGCTTCGAGCGGCTGGCGCGCAAGCTGGGCCTGTCCGACGACGACGTCCTTCCCGTGGTGAGAGGGGCCGTCGAATCCGCGCTCGACACCTGGTCTTCGCTTCGCGCGGAGCTGCCCATGCCGGAGGTGTTCAAGCAGCGCATCGAGGAGCACTGGAAGAAGGTTCCACTCCTCCAGGGCGGGGTGAAGCGCAGCGCAGGGGAGCTGCGGCAGGCGGCCAACGCCTTCTTCACCCTCTACAGCGAGCTGCCCCGTCTGGGCCCTGGCAGCGATGCCTGCACCCGCGAGGCCCTTCGTCGGTTGCCTCCGCTTTCTTCCTCACCTCGCGTGCTCGATCTGGGCTCCGGCACCGGCCGGCAGACGCTCGTGCTTGCTGAGACGCTGGGGACCCGTGTCACCGCCGTGGATCTGCACCGGCCCTATCTGGAACAACTGGAACGCGAGGCTCGGGAGAGGGGCCTCGTGGATGCCATCGTGACCCGACAGGAGGACATGGGCGCGCTGACGCTGCCTCCTGCTTCCGTGGACCTCCTTTGGTCCGAGGGTGCCATCTACTTGATGGGGTTCGGGCCGGGCCTGCGCCGCTGGCGGCCGCTGCTCGCTTCGGGAGGACTGGTGGCCGTCACCGAGTGCTCGTGGCTCACGGACGCCCGGCCCCCGGAGGCCGCCCGCTTCTGGTCGGACGCGTATCCCTCCATGGCGTCCATCGCCGACAACCGCTCCACCGCGGAGGCCGAGGGGTTCACCGTGCTGGACACCTTCACGTTGCCCGCGTCCGCGTGGTGGGACGAGTACTACACACCGCTGCTCCAGCGCATCGAACGCTTGCGTCCTTCCGCGGACCCGGCGCTGCGTGAGGTCATCGCGGCGACGGAACAGGAGGTGGGCTTGTTCCGTCGCCACGGGGACAGCTACGGCTACGTCTTCTACCTGATGCGTCTGCGTGAGCCGTGACGCTCGGGCGGTGAGACCGCCCTTCCGTCAGCAGCTCTCCCGGGCCTGATCAGGGCTGAGCTTCCTGGTCCAGGGTGATTCGCAGTTGGCGCGTGCTGACGGCTTCGAAACCGGTGTTCTTGCTAGATCCTTCAGGTCCCGGGCCCACGCAGGTCAGCCCAGGCTGTCGTTGGTGTATCGGTCGTACTGATGGATGCCGGGGTTGTCTCTGTGGATTTCAAAGGCTGATGAGTGAGAGGGATTGGGCCTTTCCGGCAACACGCGGGCTGGGGATTGTGGCGCGGGAAGGTACGAACGGGGAGGATGCTCGCCGGCCATGTCTGAACGCGCTCCCACCGATGCCTCGCTGACGCTGCTCAGCATTCCCGGCGCGACGCAGGCGGAGGCGGACACGTTCTGGCTCACCCAGGTGTACCAGGGTGACCGCATGCCGCAGTTGACGCTTCGCGCGGTGGCGCTGGGCGCGGGGCTGGGCGTGCTCACCTGCGCCACCAACCTCTACGCGGGCCTGAAGACGGGCGTCGTGTTTGGTGTGGCCATCACCGCCGCGTTGCTGGCCTCCGCGACACAGGGGGCCCTTCGCCGCGTTGTCCCTCGGGTCGCGGGGGCTCCGTTGTCATTGCTGGAGATGGGGTGCGCGCAGACGGTGGCCTCGTCGGCCGGGTATGCGACGGGGGGCGCGCTGGTGTCCGTGCAGGGCGCCTGGCTCCTGACCACGGGACATCACCTGCCCGGTTGGACGCTGCTGGCGTGGACATTCCTGCTGTCCGCTCTGGGCGTCCTCTTCGCCGTGCCGCTCAAGCGCCAGTTGGTGGATCGCGAGCAGCTCCCTTTTGCTTCTGGCACCGCCGCCGCGGCCACCGTACGCGCGCTGCATGCGGGGGGCGCTGCGTCACGGCCCCGCCTGCGCATGCTGGGGGTAGGGGGCCTTGTGTCCGGCGTGCTGACACTCGCCCGTGATGGATTCGGACGCCTTCCCTACGCCTGGGCGTTTCCGGGGACGCTCGGTGGGGTGTCGCTGGAACGGCTGGGATTCGCCCTGGAGACGGGGTTGATGCCGGTGGGCGGCGGCGCGCTCCTGGGCGTTCGCATCACCGCATCGATGCTGCTGGGGGCGCTCCTCGTCCATGGCGTCATCGCTCCTCGGCTGATGGCTTCGGGCGTGGTCCCCGTAGAGGGGGACTTCCTTGCCTGGGCGCTGTGGCCGGGCGCGGCGGCGCTCACCACCGCGTCGCTGTTGCAGTTCGCACTCCAGGGCCGCGTGTGGGGCCGCGCGCTTCGGGGGCTGTTTGCCCGGGGGCAGGGAGCGCGTCATCCGGTGGAGGCGCTCCAGGTTCCCGGGCGGTGGTTGTTCGCGGGGCTGCTCGTGCTGACTCCCGCGACGGTGGCGCTGGCCTGGGTGGGCTTTGATGTGCCGGTGCCCCATGCGCTGCTCGCGGTCGCGCTGTCGTTCGTGCTGTGTCTCATCTCCTGCCGCGTCACGGGGGAAACGGACGTCAGCCCCGTGGGCGCGCTGGGGCAGGTGACACAGCTGACGTATGGCGTGCTGCTGCCTGGCAACGTGCAGGCGAACCTCGCCACCGCGGGCATCACCGTCAACGCGGCTTCGTCCGCGGCCGACCTGCTCACGGACCTGAAGGCGGGCCACCTGCTGGGTGCGCATCCTCGCCGCGTGTTCCTGGCGCAGTTGTTGGGCTGTGTCGTGGGCTCGCTGGTGGTGGTGCCGCTGTTCTACCTGCTGGTGCCGGATGCGTCCGTGTTGGGCTCGGAGCGCTTTCCGGCCCCGGCCGCCACGGTCACCGCGGGCGTGGCCCAGGTGCTGGCCTCCGGGCTGGACGCGGTGTCTCCAGACCTGCGGAGCGCCATGGGCTGGGCGGCGCTGGGCGCGGCCGTCCTCACACTCTGCGAGCAGGCACTCCCGGAGCGCTTCCGGCGCTGGACTCCGTCCGTCGTGGGCGTGGGGCTGGCCTTCCTGCTGCCCGCGTCCACCTGCCTGGGATTCTTCCTGGGAGGCCTGGGGTGGGAGGTGGCCCGGCGGCTCAGGCCCGCTTCGGAGGGCCCTGGGGTGACGCTGGCGGCCGGGCTCATCGCGGGAGAGGGCCTGGTCGGGGTTGGCATCGTCCTGGCGCGGGCGCTCTGGTAGCCTTTCGGCACCCGCATGCGCTGTCCGGTCTGTTACCGCCGCCTCACTCCTGGCGCGGTGTGTCCCGTGAATGGCGTCCCCGCCGAGCCCGGCCCCCCCCCGGAGCTGCTGGCGCTTCCGGACGTCCCCGGCTTGTCCGGCGTCGCCTTGTTGGGCGTGGGAGGCTTTGCCCAGGTCTACGTCGCGGTGCGGGAGGTGGACGGCCGCGAGGTGGCCCTCAAGGTGGGCCTGGGCCCCCATCACGCCCGCTTCGCTCATGAGGCGGAGGCGCTCCGGCGCGTGGGGCCTCCCACGGTTCCGGCGGTGTTCCAGGAGGGCCGCGTCGGTGGCAGGCCCTTCCTCGTGCAGGAGTTGCTGCGGGGGCAGACGCTCGCGGCCTGGATGGCGGCGCTGCCCGGCACCGGCGCCGCGTCCCTGGCGCGCGTGCGCGAGCTGCTCGCGGGGTTGTGTCCGGCGGTGGCTCGCGTGCATGCGGTGGGGCTCGCCCACCGGGACCTCAAGCCGGAGAACCTCTTCCTTCGCGAGGGCGGCGCGCTGAGCCTGCTGGACTTCGGGCTCGCGCGGTGGCTGCAGGACGGGGTGGAGGACTCCGAGGCGGCAGGGAACCGCGCGGGGACGACGGTCTACATGGCGCCGGAGCAGTGCCTGGACGCTCGCGAGGCGGGCGCTGCCGCTGACATCTACGCGCTGGGTGTCCTGATCTTCGAGATGCTCACCGGCACGCCGCCCTTTCATGGCAGTCCGGACGAGGTGCGCGAAGGCCATGTGAGTCGGCGTCCTCCTCGCGTCTCCGAGCGCGCCCCCGTGCCCGTCGCGCTCGATGCCGTGGTGGCCCGGTGTCTGGCCAAGGTTCCCTCTGAACGCTTCGCGAGCGCCCCGGACGTGCTCGCTGCCTTCGATGCCGCGTGCGCGCAGGCATCGCTTCCCGACGTCATCGGGGTGCCGGAGGCGCAACCTCGGACGGGTGCGGCCCTGGCGACGTTCTCGGGGGCCCGGCCCGTTGCGGTGCTGGGGTTGCGCACGAGCGCTTCGGTGGCGGGACTGGGCGCCACGCTGGAACCGTTTGGCGGGGTGCTGGCCCGGGTCGCGAATGGTGGCTACCTGCTCGTCTTCTGCGAGTCGCTGTCCGCGGAGGCGAACCTTCGCGCGGGCGCGCTCGCGGCCCGGCGATTGGTGGAGTCCGGCGCGGCGATGGCCGTCCTCCACCTCGCCGTGTTGTACGTGCACCCTGGGACCACGTTGCCTCGCGTGGCCGGCGTTGCGCTGGAACGGCCGGAGTCCTGGTGGCCCAGGGCGGTCGCGCAGGGGGAGGTGCGGGTGACGCCGGAGGCCTCCGCGCGCATGGAGCCTGGATGGACCGAGCCCTCGGAGGGGGAGGGCTTGCGCCTTCGCCTCCACGACGACGAGGGGGCTCGTGTCGAAGGGGAGCCTCCTCCGTTCGTGGGCCGCGACGCGGTGATGGATGCACTGGCGATGGACGCGGGCCGCAGCATCGCGGATGCGGTGCCGGGGCTGGGCGTGCTCTCCGGCGAAGTGGGGCATGGCAAGTCGCGGCTGCTCAAGGCGCTTGCCTCGCGGTTGGAAGCGGAGGGCCTTGCGCGCGTGGTGCGACTGCGCGCGCCTGCTCCTGATGCCTCGGTGGCGGATTCGCTTCTCGACGCCTTGCGTGCCGTCGTGGGCCGCCCGTCCGCGGAGCCTCGTGTCGTGGCCGAGGCGCTCCTTGCACAGGCCCGTGAAGCTCCCCTGGTGCTGTTGCTGGATGACGCGCACCTAGCGGATCCGCAGAGCCTGGATGCGTTGGAGCGCGCCACGCTCGCGGGGCCTCGCGCTCCCTTGTGGGTTTGCATGGCCGGGCGCCCTTCGCTGCTGGGCGCGCGTCCCCACCTGGGCGAGCGCAGTGCCCGCGCCTCCCAGCATCCGCTGCCGCCCCTGCCTCCTGAGGCGAGCCGCGCGGTGCTCCTCCACCTGCTGCGCCCCGCGGAGCACATCCCCGAGCCGGTGCTCGCACGCCTGGAGCAACTGGCGCAGGGCGTGCCTTTGTCGCTGGTGGAATTGGCTCGGGCGCTCCGGGCCGCGGGGGCCCTGCGTTCGGCTCCGGGCGGTGGGTGGTACGTCGCTCCGGATGCGCTGCTCGATGTGTCGGTGACGCCGCTCTTCGAACGGCTGGCCCCTCGCGTCCTGGCGGGCCTTCCGGAGGTGCACCGCGTGCTGGCGCGGCTGTGCGCGGTGCTGGGCACGGAGGTGGACGTGGCCCGGGTGGACGCGGCTTTGCGCCAGTTGGCGTCGGGACCGGAGTTGTCGCGCGCCGCGACCCTGGATGCCGGGGCCGGGTTGCAGCGATTGGCTCGCGCGGGCCTGCTGCGCCCTTCCGGGCCCGGGCGCTTCGCCTTCCGTCATCCGTTGCTTCGCGAGGCGCTGGAGGCCCTGCTTCCTCCCGCGCCCCGTCGCGCCCTGCACGCCGCCGCGCTGAAGGCGAGCGTGGGCGATGACGTCGTGGAGCGCCGCCGCCGCGCCCATCACGCCGCTGCGTGCGGTGCCCACCTGGAGGCGGCCCGGAGCTACCTGGCACTGGCGGAGGAGGCTCGCGCGGGACATCTGTCGGTGGAGGCGGAGCAGCACTACACGCGCGCGCTGGCGCTGCTTCCGGAGTCCGACGACGCACGCCGCGCGCAGGCCCTGGCGGGACGCGGCCGGGTGCGCCACCGGCTCCAGCGCTTCCGCGAGAGTCTGGCGGACCTGTCGTCGGCGCGCGCGCTCGCCCATGCCCTCGATGACGCAGCGCTGGAGGTGGACCTGCTCCTGGAGGAGGCCACCGCTCGCGACTGGATGGAGGACTCGGACGGATCCGCGGTCTGCACGCGGGAGGCGCTGGAGGCCATCGAGCCGTTGGATGCGCCGCGCCTGTCCCTGCGCTGTGGACTGGCCCGGGGCCGACTGCACGTGCGTCAGGGCGAGTGGGCCGCCGCGGCCCGCGTGCTCGCCTCCACCGCCGAGGGCGCCGAGGGCGCGCGGGACCATGAGACGCTGGTGGTGTCGCTGGCGCTGCTGGGCGCCGCGCTCACGTTCCTGGACCGCGCACCGGAGGCCGCGGCCCGCTTCGATGAAGCGCTGGAGCGCTGCGAGGCCACCGGCGATGGCCTGCACAAGGCCGCCGTGCTGAGCAACCGCGTCCTGCTGTGGCTGCGGCAGGGCGACGTGGCGCGGATGGAAGAGGACCTGCGTCGCGCCATGGCGCTGGGGCGCGAGCTGGCCCATGCGCAGATGGAGCGCTGGTCCACCTTCAACCTGGCGGAGGTCCTCTACATGCAGGGCCGCCTGGACGAAGCGCTGCCCCTGGCCCAGCGCGCCCACGAGTTGGGCGTGCGCTTCTTCCGCGAACACCCCGTGCCCGTGGATGCGCTGCTCATCGCCCGCATCCACGCCGCGGCGGGAGACGAAGCGGCGGCGGCCCGACAGCTCGCCTGGATTGAGCGGCGCTGCCCTCCGGAGTCGCTGCCTCCCACCGCCATCATGCGGCGGCTGGTGGAGCTCCAGGTCCATCAACAGGCGGCGGGCGCGTTCCTCGCGTCGGAGTGGGAGGCCCTTCTCACCGAAGCGGACGCCCTGGCCTCTCCGGACGAGAAGGCTGAAATCCTCCTGCAAGCCACCGGCATCGCCCGACGCACGGGCGCGGTGCTGGAGGCCCGGACGTGGCTCGAGCGGGCGGGAAGCGCGGTGGCCGAGGCGCCCCTGTGGTCTACGCGTTTCCACGCATTGAAGGCCGCGCTCGCCGGTGAATCGCTGTAGCGCGAAACGCTACACCTGCCCGTCGCCGTAACGTTTCGCGCTACAGGAAGACAAGAAGGGCACGTGTGAGGTTTCCTTCGGGGGTGGGGGCTGTGCTTGGTCCGGCCCGCCCCGTCCCCCGAATCCTGTCTAGGAGCGTTCGCGCGATGGCCTCCTCATTCTCCCGAGTCCCCTGGTGTTTCCTCCTGCTGGCCCTGGCCGGTTGCGAGCCCGCGCTTCCGGAGGGCGCCGAAGCTGGAGGCTCCGACGTCGCATTGGGTACGAGCGAGGCGGAGATCCGCATCGCCAACTCACTCACCACGCAGGAGCTGGTGGTCAATGCCATCGCGGCCAACCACGCCGCGAATGAAGCGCTGGCGTCGAACTCGCTGGAGTCGCTCTTCGACCCCGGCGAAATCATTCCCAGCGCGGAGAGCGCGCTCATCGCCAACCAGCTTCGTGATCCGTATGCCCAGCGGTTCATGGCGTATCTGGTGAGCTGTGCGCTGGAGGAAGGCGAGACCCTGGCGTGGATGAACCCGTTGCAGCCCGCGGGCTCGCAGCTCAGCCAATGGAAGGGCGGCGCGGGCCTGTGCCCCCAGTGGCGCACCAGCGCTCCGGCGGAGGACTCCGCGTGCCTGAAGCGCGTGACGGCCTGCCTGCTGGCGCGCAACAACGCGTTGGGCTACCGCGTGGGCCTGTCGATGCGTGGGGAGATCCACGAGCCCGAGCTGGCCATCGCGGAGCCCTTCGCGCTGGACTCCTGGGCCGCGCCCCTGAATTACGCCCAGGGCTCAACGACGTCGCGGAACAGCTCCGCGCCCTGTTCCGGCGCGGCGGTGGGGGCGGGGCGCGACTGCGGTTGGACGATGCACTCGGTGGGGTGGTGCCCCGCGGGCCAGACGGTGTCGGTGGGCGCGGGTGGCCCGACGGGTGGACCCTCGGCGTGTGGCGTGGGGGCGCCGCTGGGCTCCAGCTCGGATGCTCGGATGGTGATGCGCGTGTGCAGTGGCATCTCCGGGTGTGACAGCACGTCCGCGGAGCTGATGGCGGCGAGCGAGGGTTGCCTGCCGGGTTCCACGTCGCCCTGGCCCACGGCCATGACGAACCCCTCGGTGAACATCACGTGCCCCGCGCAGGGCGGATACTTCACGGTGATGGTCGCGCCCTGGAACAACGCGACGACCGGGCGGGTGACCGTGGCGGTGACGGGCACGGCGCAGCTTCCGCTCTCCGAGCGGGGCGTG
The DNA here is from genome assembly GCF_003612065.1 of Corallococcus sp. CA047B. Classification (NCBI taxonomy): domain Bacteria; kingdom Pseudomonadati; phylum Myxococcota; class Myxococcia; order Myxococcales; family Myxococcaceae; genus Corallococcus; species Corallococcus sp. CA047B. Next base: position 10,063 of record NZ_RAWD01000161.1, on the reverse strand, counting down.
TACCGGATCCGCGAAGGGGCCTTCTACGGCAACATGTTCGGGCCCGGCGCGCTGCGCGATGACATCAACGTGCAGGTGCTGAACGTGACCCGCGACCGGTACGTCATCAAGCGGCCCGAACCGGGCCAGTCGAAGCCCATCTTCAACGACCTCTACTCCTGCTACGACCCGGGCTGGGTGCACGGTCTGGCCTACGCGACCTATCGCGTGTGCGCGCTGCCCGGCACACACGAGGACTGCGCGGCCACGGTGACGGGACCCTGCTGGGCCGCCGAGGGCCCGAAGCAGTGCGCGGCGCAGGACGGCCCGCTGTTCGTGGGGGATGGTGACTTCGTGGCGTGCCGCGATCCTGTCGATGAGACCTGGGAGGAGCCCGTCACCGTGTTCCTGAATGGTCCGTGCGACCTGGTGGATGCACAGCACACGGACCTGTGCGCGCGCTGGTCGGAAGCGCAGACGCCCCGGAGGGAGACCTCGGGCCGCGTGTCCGTGCCGGTGCCGACGCCCGTGCCGACGCCCGTGCCGCTGCCGACGAAGGAGCCGCTGCCGACGAAGGAGCCGCTGCCGACGAAGGAGCCGGGGAAGCGCTGAGCCATGGCGGGCAACGGCGAGGAGGCGCTCTACGGCGAGGAACTTCGGCCCGGCGCGCTCGTGGGCGACTGGGTGGTGGAGCGCGTCCAGGTCGTGGGCCCCGTGTCCGCGCTGTACCGTGCGCGGCACGCGCAGACCGGCGTGTCCGCGGCGCTGAAGGTGCTGCACCCGCAGGTGGCCACGGCGGCGGTGGCGCTGCGGCGCTTCCGGCGCGAGGCGGCCACGCTGCAGCGGTTGCGGCATCCGCACATCGTCACGGTGCTGGGGTACGGCGAGCTGTCGGATGGTCGGCCCTTCATCGCGATGGAGTGGCTGGAGGGACAGGACCTGGCGGCGGAGCTGGCCACGCGCGGTCCGCTGTCTCCGCGCGAGGTGCTGGCGGTGATGGAGCAGGTGGGCGCCGCGCTGCGGGTGGCGCACGCGGCGGGCGTGGTGCACCGCGACCTGAAGGCGCAGAACGTGGTGCGGCTCGCGCAGGGGCGCGGCGGGCCGGCGGTGAAGCTGGTGGACTTCGGCGTAGCGAAGGGGCTGGTGCCGGGCGCTCCGGGTAGCTCGTCGCTCACGCACACCGGCGTGGTGCTGGGCACGCCGCTGTCGATGGCGCCGGAGCAGATCCGCGGGCAGGTGCCCGATGCGCGCACGGACCTGTACGCGGTGGGCGTGCTGCTGTTCCAACTGCTCACGGGCATGCCGCCCTTCCGGGGCACCACGCGCCACGAGGTGGAGCAGCAGCACCTGCACGCCCCCGCGCCACGACCGGGGGAGCACGCGCCGGTGTCCGTGGCGCTGGACGCGGTGGTGCTCAAGTGTCTGCGCAAGGAGCGCGAGGAGCGCTACCCGAACGTGGACGCGCTCCTGGAGGACCTGCGCGGCGCGGTGCTCGGGGGGGCCGCGCCGGTGGAGGCGCCGCGCGCGCTGGGCCTGTACGTGGAGGGGCGGACTCCCGGCGAACCGGACGCCCTGACGATGGAGGCGCTGGACGCGGGGCTGGAGCGCGCGAGCGCCCTGGCGCTGGAGGCGGGGCTGGAGGTCCGGGTGGTGGGCGGCGCATGCCTGCTGGCGCTGGCGAGCCTGCCGGATGATGTGCTTCGCGAGCGGGAGCTGCGGGCTCGGGTGCTGGACGTGGGGCTCGCGCTGACGCGGGGGGAGGCGCCTTCGGGCCTCTCCGTCACCGTGCACGTGGACCGGCTGGTGGGCCGCGATGAGGCCCACGGATGGGAGGATGCCGCGGCCTCCGCGTGGGATGACGCTGGTGGGGAAGGGGGCCTGCTCCACCTGCCCTCGTGGATCCAGGACGGGGCGGACGGCGCGCTCGTCGTCACCGGCGCGGCGCTGCGCGGACTGGAGGCGGACTTCGTCTCCAGTCCGGTGGCCAGCGCTCCGGATCGCTGGCGGCTCACGGCGCGGCGCTGAGCTTCAACGCCTCACGGCTTGATGCCGTGCCTGCGCAGCAGCCGGTAGAAGTGCACGCGGTCCATGCCGGCGGTGATGGCGGCCTGGGCCACCTTGCCCTGGTGCTTCTCCAGGAGCGCCCGCAGGTAGCGGCGCTCGAAGTCGTCCACCACGCGGCGGCGCTGCTCCGCGTACGGACGCGACAGGTCCACCTCCAGCGGGCTGCCCTCCGGGCGCGAGTCCTCCTCCGCCAGCGGCAGCGCGTCCTCGAACACCAGACAGCGCTCCAGGTGGTTGCGCAATTCGCGCACGTTGCCCGGCCACGCCGCGTGCCGCAGGCGCGAGAGGAACTCCGGCGTGCGCAGTGCTCCCGTGCGCTCCGGATCCGCGCCCAGCGACTTGAGGATGCCCGACACCAGCATGGACAGGTCCTCCGGCCGCTGGCGCAGCGAAGGCATTCCGATGCGCAGCACCGCGAGCCGGAAGAACAGGTCGGAGCGGAAGCGCCCCGCGTTCACCTCCGCGCGCAGGTCGCGGTGGGTGGCCGCCATCAGCCGCACGTCCACCGGCAGGTACGTGTTGCTGCCCACCCGGCGGATCTCCCGGTTCTCCAGCACGCGCAAGAGCTTGGGCTGCAGCTCCGGGGGCAGTTCGCCAATCTCGTCCAGGAAGACGGTGCCGCCGTCGGCCTCCTCGAAGACGCCCGCGCGCCGGTTCACCGCGCCGGTGAAGGAGCCCTTCTCGTGGCCGAACAGCTCGCTCTCCAGGATGTGGGCGGGGATGGCGCCGCAGTCCACCACCAGGAAGGCCGCGTCCTTGCGCCGGCTGGCCTGGTGGATGGCGAGCGCCGCCTGGCTCTTGCCGGTGCCCGTCTCGCCCTCCAGCAGCACGGTGACGTCGCGCGCGGCGGCGCGCTCCATCATCGCGAAGCAGCCGCGCATGGCCACCGACGTGCCCACGAGCGACCCGAAGTGCGTCATGTCCGACAGCGGGAGCTTGTTGCTCTCCGCGCTGAAGTCGAAGCGCAGCACCACGCGGCCCAGGCGGAGCAGGCTGCCACTGCGCAGGATGCCCTCCACCACCTGCACGCCGTCCACGATGACGCCGTTGAGGCTGTCCAGGTCCTTCACCTGCGGGCCCTTGGGGCCGATCTTCACCTCGCAGTGGAAGCGCGACACGGTGGAGTCCTCCACCGTGCAGTCGTTGAGCGGATGCGAGCCCACCGAGCAGGTGTCCGACGTGGACTCCCACACCGTGCCCGCACCCGGACCCTCCACCACGGACAGGCGGAAGCGACGCACCACGGGCAGGTCCCCCGGACGGCGGGCCTGCTCGTAGGGCAGCGTCACATGCAGCGCGGCCTCCGCCTCCCCTTCCTCCGGGAGGGTGCCCTTGTCCTTGTGCTCTCCCGGGGCCCCGTCGACGCGGGTTCGATCCGACACAGACATGCAAATCAAGCTACCACGTCCGGGCCACCCCGGGCGGAGCACCACGGGGGCGGTGAACACATGGGCGACCGCGAGCCGGGCCGTCAGCTGAGCGTGACGTCCAGGAACATCATCAGGACGAAGCCCACCATCAGCCCGGCCGTGGCCTCCTTCGCGTACTCCTGGCGGTGGCTCTCCGGGATCATCTCGTCGCTGACGACGTACAGCATGGAGCCGCCCGCGAACGCGAGCGCCCACGGCAGGATGCCGGACGCGAACGAGGTGGCGAAGAAGCCCACCAGCGCGGCGGCCCCCTCCACCAGCCCCGTGTACAGCGCCACCAGCACCGCCTGCCCCCGGCTGTACGCCACGCCCATCAGCGCCAGCGCGACGACGAAGCCCTCCGGGATGTCCTGCAACCCGATGCCCACGAGGATGGGCGCGGCGATCTCCATGGAGCGGCTGCCCACGCCGGTGCCCACCGCGAGCCCCTCCGGGAAGTTGTGCAGCGCGATGGCCAGCACGAACAGCCAGATGCGCTTCAGGTTCGCGGCCTGGGCGTTGCCCTCCTGCCCCTTGATGAAGTGCTCGTGGGGGATGTAGCGGTTGCACAGGTGCAGGAACAGGCCGCCCACCAGCATGCTGCCCCCCACCACCAGTGCGGCGGTGAAGCGCGACGCGTAGCGTTGTTCGCCCAGGTCGATGGCGGGCACCACCAGCGAGAAGGCCGTGGCCGCGAGCATCACGCCCGCGCTGAAGCCCATCAGCACATCCTTGGAGCGCCGGGAGATGTCGCGCGCCGCGAGGGCGGGCAGCGCGCCCAGGCTGGTGGACAGGATGGTGACCGCGCTGCCGGCGAGCGCCAGGGCGAGGGTGGACGTGCCGAAACCGCTGTCGGACATGGCCCTCCAACCTGTCCCACTCCGCCGCGCACGGCCACCTTTTCCACCGCGCCCCGGGCGTGGTTGCCCGTCACGGAACGGGGCGACCGGCATCGCCCGAGGCGGACGCGATGGCTGCCAGGTGGTTCACCAGGGGGGCGGGCACGTGTCAGGGGCGCAGCCGCTGCTTCTCGCGCAGTAGCAGGTGCCACTCCTGGAGGTTCAGCTTGAGGGCGCCCAGCCACGCATCGATTTCGGGATCCATGCGCGGATCCACGCCGCGCAGGGACTCCAGCAGGGGCCGTGCGCTGGACTGGCCCAGGCGTGCCAAACCCTCCAGCGCGGACTTGCGCACCGCGAGGTCGCTGTCGCTCCGGTAGAGCGCGGTGAGCGAGCGGCGTGCACCCGGGGACTCGGTGCCGGGCACTCCGCCCAGGGCCTTCGCCGCCGCCGCGCGCATGCCGGGGTCTTCCGAGCGCAGTTGGGAGGTGAGCTGGCGCACCGCCTCCGGACTCGCGGCCTCCATGGAGACCTCGCCCAGCAGGCGAGTGGCCACCGAGGGGTCACCGGAGGCCGCGGCGGCCTTCACCGCCGTCTCGGCCAGCTCCGCGTTGTGGCCGAAGTAGATGCCTGCGCTCTCCGTCACCAGGTTCTCCACCACCGCCTGTCGCACCTCCGGCGCGCTGTCGCGCACGAGCTGTTCGTAGGTGACGACGTCGCCGTTCTTCGCCATGAACTCCACCGACGGCGCGCCCTTGAGCGCACGCACCGCCGCCGCGCGCAGGCCCGGATCCACGTCCTGCTTCGCACGGGAGAGCAGCGGCTGGAGCAGCTCCGGCTTCTGCGCGTTGCTCGCCTTGGTGGCCAGCGCCGCCCCCACGGCCTCCAGCACGGCGGGGTCGCGCTCCTGGCTCACCGCTCGGCCCAACGCCTCCGGTGGCATGGCGATGGCGGCTTCCTTCAGGCGCAGGCGCGCATAGCGCTGGTAGGCGGGGGAGCCTGCCTTCATCGCCACGCGCACTTCATCCAACATGCCCTCCACCGTGCAGGCCGCCGGGGTGGGGACGCTGATGGGCGCGCCTTGCGCCAGGGCGAGTCCCGGCAGCAGCGAAAGCCAGAGCACGCACGTCTTCTTCATTCGCGGGCCCATCAGTGCGGCGCTCCTTCCTCGACGACGCAATCGTGGTGTTCCTTCTTGCCCAGCCAGATGCGCGCGAAGTCCGTCGTGCCGGTGGCGTACAGGGCCTTGAAGTCCAGATAGTCCTGCCGCAGGCGCGGATCCTTCCGGGCGAACTCCTCCACCAGGGGCAGGGCGTCCGCGCCGGCCGCGCGCACCGCGAAGCGCAGGATGGCCCAGCGCACGCACAAATCATGTTCCCCGTCGAAGGCGGCGCGGAACGCGGCCAGGGCCTTCTGCGGATCCTCGGTGACGGCGAGCCGGAAGGCGGCCATCTCGCGCACGTCGCGCTCCTTGTCGGTGCGCATCACGTTGGCCAGCGTGTCGATGGAGCCTGAATCGATCAGCGGGTCGGAGTACGACGGCATCTCCAGCGCGAGCAGCCGCACGGCGGTGTCCTCGGACGTGGTGCCGATGTCCAGCAGGTCCTTCCAGTACGGCGCATACGTGCCGGTGCGCTGGTAGTCCTCCTTCATCACCCGGCCCAGGGTGCGCGTGGCCATCCACGCGGCGGCGTCCGCGGAGTCGTCCAGCGCGATGGACTTGAGGCGGTTGCGAGTGTCGGGCGTGAAGCGGTACTGCGTCTCCAGGGCATCCAGCGCGGAGGCGCGGTCCGGGGCCGCGAGGCTCTTGTCCTCGGCCACCGACAGCAGCTTCTCGCTGACGCGCGGGTGGCGCACGGCGGGGGCCGCCTTGAGGGCCTCCAGGTAGATGGCCGGCTCCGGCGGCGCGGCCTTCATCGCCCACGTCACCAGTTGCAGCGCGCGGTCCGGATCCTCGCCCACCAGCTCCGTCAGGCGCTCCTGGAGATAGGCCACCAGCGCGGTGTCACGGGCCTGGATTGCGGCGGACACGGCCGCGTGCAGCGACTCCAGCGTCGCGGACCGGTCCAGCGCGGCCAGCCCGTCCCAGCACCCGGGCATGGGAATCTGTTCACGCGGGGCTTTGCTCGTCGCGGAGGCGGCGGCCACGGGAGCGCTGCTCGCGGGCGCGGCCGTCGGAACGGAAGGGCCCGTGAGTCCTGGCGTTGGAGGGTCCGCGTCATCGGAGCGGGCCGCGCCCCGCCACCACACGACGCCCACGGCGAGGAGGAGCACGAGGCCGGCGAGCGCGACCTTGAAGGAGGGACGAGACGTCATGTCGGAAGGAGGCTCACGCGCAAGAAGGGGCGCACCCCCGCGCGCACCGCGCATCACGGGGGAACGATGGGGACGGGCCTCCGGGCAGGGGACGCGGGCCGGAGCGCCGGCCCCTCCCGGAAGGTTCGCGCACGGCGGGGACTACAGCGTGGGAACGCCCAGCCGGTTGTTGCAGTAAGCGTTGGTGCCGCACGTCGTGCCGACGCTGGTGTACCAAGCTGACTTGCGCGTGCCGTACTGACGATTGTCCGCGTGCACGTGCGGACCGGTGGCGCTGCCCGTGCCGCCCACGAGCCCCAGCGCGCAGCGGTCACACGTCTTCGTGCCGGAGCTGACGTTCGCGTAGAAGTGCAGCTGTCGGAAGTCCCAGCCGCTGGCGCCAGACACCACGTAGTAGTTGCCAGCGCCGCCGTTGCAGGTGGAGCCGTAGCAGGCCGCCGCACAGCCGCCGTAGTAATAGTAGTGGTAGTTGCCCACCAGCATGCCCCGGTGGTTCCACTCGCCGCAGGACCCGTTGCCGATGTCCAGCGCCGTGTGACTGCTGCCGGTGCAGTTGTAGTACGTGGTCGAGTTCACGTACGCCGCCGTGTCGCAGATGGGGCCGTTCGCGGTGGCCGCCGTTGCCGGACCGGCCCCCACCGCGGCGGCCAGCGTCGCCACGGTGGACATCAACGTCTTCAGCTTCATGGGTGCCTCCTCCCGTCGTCGCACTGCCTCGCCGGAGGCCCGGCCCAACGGTGGACCCGCCCCCGTGCCCGACCCACCTATCCCCTTGAATGGGGTGGGGGACGGGAAGCTGTAATACATGAAATAGTTGTTTTTGTCCCAGGAATTGAAAGTTGAGAAACGCAACGATTCCAAGGGGTTCCGTGCCGCGCCGTGTCGTTTTCGTCCGGAGCACGCAACCCGGGCGAAACGTTCACGAGAATCTGGAATGTCGGCGTTCGCCCGACGCCTGGCGCCCCGTCGCCGGGAACTGCATCGGGTGTCCTCGCGTCACCTGGGAGAAGCGTCATGGCCCCGATTGGAAAGACCGGTTCGCGTCCCTCGCCCGTGGTGAAGCCGGAGACGACGGCGACGCCCGCGGTGCGTCCCAACGCGGTGAAGGCCGCCGTCTCCCAGCGGATGAAGGACGGCTTCGACGCCGGGCCTCGCACGCTGGCGTCGCGGCCCCAGGGCACGAAGGAGATCGGGACGGCGCTGCCTCCGCTTCCGGGCAGTGAGGGCAAGAAGGCCGGCGGCCTCTTTGGCGGCCTGGGGTCGGCCATCAGCGACGCCGTGAAGAACGTGGCCAAGGCGGTCGCGGCCGCCACGACGCCGCAGGTGAGCACCAACGCCGCCGGCAACACGGTGGTGGACCTGGGCGTGGGCAACAACACCGCGAAGGTCTCCCAGTCGGCGGACGGCGGGCTGACCATCACGTCCGGCAAGGACACGGTGACGCTCACGGCCGAGCAGGCGAAGGGCGCCATCATCAACGGTGGCGCCGGCGACGACTCCATCACGCTGGACGCGAGCGTCACGCAGGACGTCACGCTGGACGGCGGCGTGGGCAACGACAAGCTGGTGGGCGGCAAGGGCAACGACACGCTGGTGGGCGGCGCGGGCAACGACACCGTCATCGGCGGCGAAGGCAAGGACACGCTGAGCGGCCTGGACGGCGACGACTACCTGGAGGGCGGCGCGGGCGATGACAGCATCGACGGCGGCGCGGGCCGGGACGTGCTCTACGGCCTGGACGGCAATGACGCGATGTCGGGCGGCGGGGAGCGCGACTACATCGACGCGGGCGCGGGCGACGACAAGGTCGACGGCGGCGAGGGCGACGACCAGGTGATTGGCGGGCGCGGCGACGACGCGCTGAGCGGCGGCGCGGGCAACGACGCGGTCGCGGGCGGCGCGGGCGCGGACACCGTCGAGGGCGGCGAGGGCACCGACAAGCTGTACGTGGAAGAGAACGAGACGACCGCCGACGCGGCGAAGGGTGAGCGGGAGATCGTGGACATGACGGACGCGGACAAGCGCGGTTCGTCCGTCTCCGTCACGGGCAGCGCGGAGTTCCAGGCGCGCACCCAGTCGGACCTGGACGCGATGCGCTCGCTGCCGTCGGGCCAGGAGCTGCTGCGCACGCTGGACGCCAGCGGCAAGAAGACGACCATCCGCGAGACGGCCAGCGGCAACAGCGCGGGCGGCACGAACTTCAACGATGGCTTCATGAACAAGGACGGCACGGCGGGCAAGGGCACGGACGCGCAGGTGAACTACAACACCACGCGCATCTCCCTGGGCACCGAGGAGTGGATGAACCGTCCCCCCGTCGTCGGCCTGTTCCACGAGCTGGTGCACGCCTCGGACATGGTCAACGGCACGCTGGCGCTGGGCGAGAAGAACGGCACGCGCAACCTGGAGACCTCCGCGGTGGGCCTGCCCATCGACCTGGACCAGAACGCGGCCACGCCGGACGTCGTCCAGGGCGGCCGTCCCGGGGAGAACGTCCTGCGCGACGACCTGAACCTGCCCACCCGTCCGCGCTACTAGCCGCATGCGAACCCTCCTCCGGACTGGCGCCTGGGTGGTGCTGGCTGTCATCGTCGGTTGCGCGCGGGCGCCGGAGCGGCCCGCGAATCCCGGAGGACAACGCGTGGCCCAGGCGGACGTGGAGCTGAAGGTGGAGTCGGTGGCGCGCGAGGCGGACACGCTCGCGGTCACCTACGCGGTGCACAACCGGACGTCCCGGGCCGTGCTGCTCGTGGACGGGCTGTGGGACGTGGGCTTCAGCGGGCATCTGACGCTGGCGCCGGAGCGGGCCTACGTGGACCTGTCCGGTGGCCGGGTGGTGCTGTCGCGGATGCTGCTGCCGGTGCCGGAAGACCTGATGGTGGAAGCGCCGGAGGTGCCCGCGGTCAGCCGCGTGGAAGCCGGCGCCACGGCGAGCCGCCGCGCGGTGGTGCCCCTGCCCCTGCGCACCGCCCTGCCGTACCCCACGGGCCCCGAACAGACGCGCGAGCTGTCGGATGTGCGCGAGGTCTCCCTGCGCGTGGGCTACCTGCCGGACGCGGACGCCATGACGCTGCACGCGGGCAAGGACGCGCAGGGCACGGCCGTCCAGACGCCGGAGTACGGGCCCGTGGTGAAGGCGCAGCGGGTGCTGGACAGTGGCCCGCTGCCGGTGTCGGACGCGAAGTAGGAGCACGCGTCCTGGCTTCGCCAGAAGACCTGCCAGAAGACGGGTGCAGCGAAGGAGCGGGCCCTGTCCTCGTCACCGAGGACGACCAGGGGCGCCGCTCGCTGCGTTTCGGGGACGGGGGCGCGCGCCAGAGCGTGGTGTGGCCCGGGGACCCGCTGCGGCTGGAGCTGCCCTACACGCGCATGGCGATGGTGGCGCTGGCGTTCGTGCCCCGGCCGGAGAACATCCTGGCGGTGGGGCTGGGCGGGGGCGCCATCCCCATGTTCCTG
>NZ_RAWD01000160.1:0-21144 GCF_003612065.1 Corallococcus sp. CA047B | reverse complement strand
GGATGGAGGAGCGGGTTCCGACAGGGGCCCGGCCGGTGCGGGCCCTGGCCCGGAGTCCGGGGCCGGTGCCGGACCATGGACAGGTGTGGAGCCCCGGGGTGTCCCGGCGGCTGCTCGCCCGCTACTACCTGCCCCAGCGCCACACCACCCTGCAGGGCAACGCGTGCCGCCTCCTGCGCGACGGCGTGGAGGCCTATCCGGAGATGCTGGAGGCCATCCGCCGGGCGCGCCGCTCCATCCGCCTGGAGACGTACATGTTCGTCACCGACGCGGTGGGCGAGCTGTTCGGCCAGGCGCTGGCGGAGGCGGCCGAGCGCGGCGTGCACGTGAAGGTCCTCTACGACGCGGTGGGTTCGTGGACCAGCCGCAGGAGCTTCTTCGAAGGACTGCGCCAGCGCGGCGTGGACGTGCGCGCCTTCAAGCCCTTCAGCCTGTCGCGCGGGCTGCGCCACCTGTTCCGGCGCGACCACCGGAAGATTCTCGTGGTGGACGGCACGGTGGCCTTCACGGGCGGGGTGAACATCGCCGCGCACTGGGCGCCGGAGGGGCAGGGCGTCGCGTGGCGCGACGACGTGCTCAAGATTGAAGGCCCCGCGGTGCACGAGCTGGAGCGCCGCTTCCTCGCCACGTGGCGGATGATGTTCCAGGACCGGCTGAGCCGCCTCAAGCGGCGCATCCGGGGCGGCGTGAGCGCGCCGGAGCCCGGGCCCCAGCGCGGCGACGTGGGGCTGGCGGTGCTGTCCAGCCGCCGCAGCATCCACCGCGCCTACCTGCACGCCATCCAGCGCTCGCGCCAGAGCGTGCTCATCGCCGCGGGCTACTTCGTGCCGGACCGCCGGCTGGTCGCCGCGCTCAAGGACGCGGCGAAGCGCGGCGTGGAGGTCAGCCTGCTGCTCAACGGCGGCAAGAGCGACCACCCCTTCCTGGAGCACGCCACGCGCGCCTTCTACGAAACGCTGATGGGCGCCGGCATCCGCATCTTCGAGTGGCAGCGCGGCGTGCTGCACGCCAAGACGGCGGTGGTGGACGGCGTCTGGGGCACCATCGGTTCGTTCAACCTGGAGCGGCTCTCCCTGGCGTTCAACCACGAGGTCAACGCCGTGTTCGCGGACCCCCGGCTGGGACGCGAGCTGGAGGACTCCTTCCGCACCGACTGCGGCGACTGCCGCGAGGTGGACCTGGCCGTCTTCCGGCGCCGGCCCCTCTGGCAGAAGGCCGTGGAGCGCGTGCTCTACTTCTTCCGCAAGGTGCTCTGAGCCCGACCCCGGAGCCGGCCCCGGAGCCCTCTGGGAAACACGGGGTTCCCGGCAACCGTCCGCCGCCGTCAACGCGGTGCAGGAACCCTTTGCATGCCGGGTGCGAGGGCCATAGAAGTTGCCTCATTCCGGCACGGAAGGACGGCAACGAACATGACGGACAGTTTCGGCACGAAAGCCAAGCTCAAGGTGGGCTCGACCACCTATGACCTCTTCAGCCTGGGGACGCTGGCGAAGTCCCACCCGGCGGTGAACCGCCTCCCGTTCTCCCTCAAGGTGCTGCTGGAGAACCTGCTGCGCAACGAGGACGGCCGCGTCGTCAAGCGCGAGCACATCGAGAAGATGCTCGCCTGGGACCCCAAGGCGGCCCCGGAGACCGAAATCTCCTTCCACCCCGCGCGCGTGCTGCTCCAGGACTTCACCGGCGTGCCCGCCGTCGTGGACATGGCCGCCATGCGCGAGGCGCTCGCCGCCATGGGCGGGGACCCCGCGAAGATCAACCCGCGCAACCCGGCCGACCTCGTCATCGACCACTCGGTGCAGATCGACTCGTTCGCCACCACCGCGGCCTTCAAGGAGAACGCGGAGCTGGAGTTCGAGCGCAACCGCGAGCGCTACGCCTTCCTGCGCTGGGGCCAGAGCGCGTTCAAGGGCTTTGGCGTCGTGCCGCCGGACATCGGCATCTGCCACCAGGTGAACCTGGAGTTCCTGGCGCAGGTGACGTTCCGTCAGGGCACCACGGTGTACCCGGACACGCTCGTGGGCACGGACAGCCACACGACGATGATCAACGGCCTGGGCGTGGTCGGCTGGGGCGTGGGCGGCATCGAGGCGGAGGCCGCGCTCCTGGGCCAGCCCATCACGATGCTGATTCCGCAGGTGGTGGGCTTCAAGCTCACCGGCAAGCTGCCCGCGGGCGCGACGGCCACCGACCTGGTGCTCACCGTCACGCAGATGCTCCGCAAGAAGGGCGTCGTCGGCAAGTTCGTGGAGTTCTACGGCAACGGCCTGAAGAACCTGTCGCTGCCGGACCGCGCCACCATCGCGAACATGGCCCCGGAGTACGGCGCCACCATCGGCTTCTTCCCCGTGGACGAGGAGAGCTGCAACTACCTGCGCTTCACCGGCCGCCCGGATGACGTCGTCGCGCTGACGGAGGCGTACGCGAAGGAGCAGGGTCTGTGGCGCACGGATGACGCCCAGGACCCCCTCTTCACGGACTCGCTGGAGCTGGACCTGGCCACCGTGGTGCCCAGCCTCGCGGGCCCCAAGCGCCCGCAGGACCGCGTGCCCCTGAAGGACATGAAGGCGGGCTACGAGGCGTCGCTCGTGGAGATGCTGTCCGCCGGCAAGAGCAAGGGCGAGGACGACGAGGGCCCCAAGGGCGGCGCCAAGGCCCCCGCGGCCCCGGTGCCCCCGGAGCGGCTGGCCCAGAGCGTCACCGTGAAGGCCGGCAAGCAGAGCTACCAGGTGGGCCATGGCGCGGTGGTCATCGCGTCCATCACCTCCTGCACCAACACGTCCAACCCGGCCGTGCTGGTGGCCGCCGGCATCCTGGCGAAGAACGCCGTGGAGAAGGGCCTCAAGCCCCAGCCGTGGGTGAAGACGAGCCTCGCCCCGGGCAGCCGCGTCGTCACCGAGTACCTGCGCGACGCGGGCCTCCTGCCCTACCTGGAGGCCGTGGGCTTCCACGTCGTGGGCTACGGCTGCACCACCTGCATCGGCAACTCCGGCCCGCTGCCGGAGGCCGTGTCCAACGCGGTGGTGGAGGGCGACCTCGTGGTGGCCGCGGTGCTGTCCGGCAACCGCAACTTCGAGGGCCGCATCAACCCGCACGTGCGCATGAACTACCTGGCGAGCCCCCCGCTCGTGGTGGCGTACGCGCTGGCCGGTGAAGTGGGCCGCGACCTGAACAACGAGCCCCTGGGCACGGACCCCAACGGCAAGCCGGTGTTCCTCAAGGACATCTGGCCGTCCGACCAGGAGATCCGGGAGACCATCCGCACGGCGGTGAAGCCGGAGCAGTTCCGCAGCCAGTACGCCAACGCGATGGACGGCGATGCGCTGTGGCAGCAGCTCCAGGTGAGCAAGGGCTCCACCTTCCAGTGGGAGGAGAAGTCCACCTACGTGCGCAAGCCGCCCTTCTTCGAGAACCTCCCGAAGGAGCCCAAGGCGGTGCAGGACATCAAGGGCGCGCGCGTGCTGGCGCTCCTGGGTGACTCCGTGACGACGGACCACATCTCGCCCGCCGGCAACATCGCGAAGACGAGCCCCGCCGCCAAGTACCTGATGGCGGAGGGCGTGGAGCCCAAGGACTTCAACTCCTACGGCGCCCGCCGCGGCAACCACGAGGTGATGGTGCGCGGCACCTTCGCCAACATCCGCCTGAAGAACCTGCTGGTCCCCGGCGTGGAGGGTGGCGTCACCGTGCACATCCCCACCCGCGAGCGGATGAGCATCTACGACGCGTCCATGAAGTACCAGGCGGACAACATCCCGCTCGTGGTGCTGGCGGGCGCCGAGTACGGCACCGGCTCCAGCCGCGACTGGGCGGCCAAGGGCACGCAGCTGTTGGGCGTGAAGGCCGTCATCGCCAAGAGCTTCGAGCGCATCCACCGCTCCAACCTCGTGGGCATGGGCGTGCTGCCCCTCCAGTTCGAGGCGGGCCAGGACGCGCAGTCGCTGGGCCTCACCGGGCAGGAGACGTTCGAAATCACGGGCGTCGCGGACGGACTCGCGCCGCAGAAGAAGCTCACCGTGAAGGCCACCGGCGGCGAGAAGGGCCCCATCGAGTTCACGGCGGTGTGCCGCATCGACACGCCCAACGAGCTCGACTACTACCGCAACGGCGGCATCCTCCAGTACGTGCTGCGCCAGCTCGCCAAGGCGTAAGGCGCTTTCTGGAGTCTGTCGTTCCCGGCCCGGCCGCCCTCGCTCCATGGAGGGTCGCCGGGCCGTCGTCTTTTCGGCGCATGTCGGGGACTACTGCGCGCGCAGGCGCGTCCAGGCGGCCACGTAGCGCGACAGCCTTTCGGCGTCCTTCGGCGTGACGGCGGACAGCCGCCGCACGTCCATGTTGTCCTCCAGGTCCGCCAGCTTCACGCGGCGGGCCAGGGGGTGGGGCAAAAGCCTTTCGATGAAGGCCTCGTAGGTTTCGCCCTCGCGCTTCGTGAGGCAGTCCAGCGCGGACAGGATGTCCTCCGCGTAGCCCAGCGCTCGCAGCCGCTCCAACGTGTAGGGCGTGTCCTCCACCACGTCGTGGAGGATGGCCACGGTGCGCTCGGCGTCCGAGGACAGGCGCAGCATCACCCGCAGGGGGTGGAGGATGTAGGGTTGTCCTGCCTTGTCGCGCTGACCCTGGTGCGCGGCCACCGACAGGGCGATGGCGTCTTCGAGCGTGGGCATGGCGGTCAGCTTCTCACGCCCGCCACGGGCCGGTCCGAACGTTCAGCGGTTCAGGTTGCCAGAGCCCGTGCCGCCCGCGTTCTGCGCGGTGTAGGCCTGTCCTCCGCCGTTGTACTGGAGGATGCCCTCCACGGCGAGGCCGGTGGGGTCCTGCTGGTTGGTGTCACCCCGGCGCGGAATCAGCGTCTCGCTGATGCACAGCGCGCCCACCACCACCTGCTGGTCGTTGTCGCGCGCCCAGTCGTTGTCCAGCGGCTTGAACTCGTCCTCGTTGTCGCGGATGTAGATGTAGACGTCGTCCTTGCCGTCTCCGTCCAGGTCCGCGAACAGCGCCGGGTTGGCCGCCTTGATGGCGTTGCGGCCCGTGGCGGCCGTGGGGTCGCGCGGCATGGCGGGCGCGGTGTTGGTGGACGAGGCGACCGGATCATAGACGGACGGCGCCGCGAGGTAGGTGTTCCACTGGGCGTAGTTGCGGCCGAAGTAGCCGCGCGCCAACTGCAGGCCGCTCTCCGCGCAGCTCTGCCGCTGGCCGGCGCGGCTGTAGGACACCGCGCGGGTGCGCTCGCTGCTGGCGTAGGCCATCACGCCCGCCACCAGTCCCAAGAGCACGGTGACGAGCAGCACGACGAGCAGCAGCGTGGCGCCGCGGGCGGAACGGGATGAAGGGCGCGGGAACATGGGCGGACTCACAGGCTGGCCGACGCCAGGTTGGGCAACTCCGCCCGGCGCGAGAAGAGGCTGCGGAAGTAGCCGTCGGCGGTGGCGCCGGCGGGAGGGGTGTGGTTCTCCACGGCGATGGGCAGGTCCTCTGCGAGCACCGCCTGGTTCTGCGTGTCGCGCCGGGGATTGCGGCCGGTGGCCACCACGCTGATGCGCACCGAGCGCAGGCCCGGGGTGTACTCGGGCGACAGCCCGTCCTGGAAGACGTAGCTGGACGGGTCGCCGGAGTTCGTCGCGTCCACGCCGAAGGCCACCTGGAAGTCCTCCACGAAGTCCTGCACCACCAGCGGGTCGCCCATGTCCATGAAGGGGCGGCCGGACGCGTCGGTGGCGGGCAGGCCCTCCGCGCGCATCAGCGCCTTGCGGCCCCCCGTGGCGGGGTTCGGCGCGATGAAGAAGTGCAGCAGGCGCGCGGTGTACACGAGGTCCCCGCGCTGGAAGCCGCCCTTGTGGGGCGCGTTGGAGAAGCCCGGCACGCCGGTCTCCAGGTAGTTCACCGTGGCGGTGGGCGGGCTGCTCACCACCGTGGCCTGCGTGAGCAGCGCGGCGCTCTTCATGTTGCTGGCCACCAGCATGGCGTTGGCCGCCGGGGCGCTGCTGGGCGTGCCCACGCAGTTGACCTGGAGCGAGCCGGTGCCCGGCTGCACCACCGTCATCGCCGCGCCCGGGGCGCAGTCGCGGCCCAGGTAGTTCCGGTCCGGCACCACCAGCCACAAATCATCGGTGCCTTCCGTGCCCGGCACGTTGCCGGCGGTGGTGGCGGCCAGCAGGCCCGTGCCCGCGCCGTCCCCGCCGAAGACGGGGTTGATGCGCTGGGGCACGCCCGCGGACACCACCCAGAGGCCCTCGGACATGCCCGCGCCGGCCTGCCGGACGGCCGACAGCAGGGCTTCTCCGGCGAGCCGCGCGTGGTCGTGGCTGTCCCCCACGTGCTCCGTGTTGTGCACCACGCGCCCGCCCGCCAGCAGCAGGGCCGCGGCGGCCGCGAGGATGATGGTGGCGAGCGCCGAGGCCACCATCGTCTCCAGCAGCGTCATGCCTCGCGGCATGGCGCGCCGGGGGGCCGCTTTCGATTCCATCCGGTGCGACCGCGTCATTGGACGAACACCTCGCTGTGGACGACGGCGCGCTCCAGGCTGTCGCCCTTGCGGAACACGCGCGTCCAGACGGTGAAGGGCAGGGCGCCGGCGGGCACCAGCGCCTGGGACGCCAGTGGCAGGTCGCGGGGCAGTCCCTTGGTCACCAGGATTTCACGGCAGTAGACGTCCCGGGGCAGCACCGAGTCCGGGGTGGAGTCCAGGCAGGGCGTGTTGGCGGGCACGCCCGTCATGGGCTCCACCTCGCCGGTGGGCTTCACGCGGAAGTAGGCGCCGGTGCCCACGTCCGTCGCCGACGCCGGGCTCGGATCCAACTTCCACGGCGCCGTGCCGAAGGGAATCTCCGGCGCGAAGGTGCCCGGCCGGTCCACCGCCTGCAGCAGCAGGTCCGACTTCGACGCCAGCCACAGCCGCTGGACGCGGGCCTCCAGCAGCATGCGCCGGCCCTGGAGCACCTGGCCGTCCTTCACGTCGCGCGTGGCGGCCACCATGCCCATCACGGCGCCCACGGCGGCCAGGGCCAGGATGCTCATGGAGATGAGCACCTCCAGCAGACCGCTGCCGCGCGTCCGGCCATGCAGGGGGAAGCGGATGGGAGGGCTCATTCGAAGAACCTCTGGCTCCAGTTGAGCAGCTGGTAGAGCACGCCGTTGTTGCCGTTCACGGAGTCCTTCTGGTTGGGGCTGGAGGGGCCCTCCGTGGTGGCGTTGTCGATGCGGGTGACGTGCAGGGCGCTGACCTCCGCGCCCACCACGAAGTCCTGCGACGCGCCCCCGTTCTCGCGGTGGTAGACGGCCACGCCGCCGTAGTTGGCGAGCGTCGCGCCCGCCATGGGCCGGAAGCCGGTCGCGGACGTGGGCGCCTCTCCCAGGTCGATGCTGTAGGTGGCGCCCCGGATGGAGCCGCTGAGCAGCATGGGGTCGTTCACCGATTCCTGGGCGGTGCTGAAGTACGCGGTGCGCCCGGCGATGGTGATGTTGCCGTAGACGTGCTCGGGCGCGCTGAAGATGAGCGGGAAGGGCGGCGGTTCGCGGAGCACGCCGTAGGTGGTCGCCTCCGCGTGGGCCACGCTCGCGGGGAGGGGCGTGCCGTCCAACTGCTTGCCGTCCATGCCCAGGGGCAGCCGGTACTCCGGATCCAACAGGAGGACATGGAGCCGGCCCGCCACGGTGTCCGGCACCCAGTCCATGCCGGCGGTGCCCACCAGCGCCACCATCTTGCCCTGGTAGTTGGCGAAGGCGGACGACGCATCCACCCCTTCGCGGGGAATGCGCGCCAGGCCCACGTTGGTGCTGATGGGCTGCGACGTGATGGGCAGCGTGCCGATGTTCATCGCGGTGTACTTGCAGGGGGCGGCGTCGCTGCACGCGGGGCCCAGGCGCGCCACGTTGACGTTCATGCCGGTGGACGCGTCCAGCTCCCAGAGGCGTCCCTCCATGTCGCCCACGTAGAGGCGCGCGGCGCCGCTCATGTCCTGCGACACGGTGGGCGCGGCGGGCGCGCTGTTGTCCACGCCGCTCGTGTAGCCCTGCTGCCACTGCCACAGCTTCTGGCCGTTGGCCGCGTCGATGGCGAACACCTGCACGCCCTTGGCTGGCGTCCCCGGCGCGCCGGAGCTGCTGGACGCGACGAACACGGTGTAGACGGGCTCCAGGCCCAACCGGCCCACGCCCACCGACAGGCCGCGCGAGCCGCCCAGGCCGCTGTAGTCGTAGAGGCCGCTGGCGCCACGGCCGGGGTCCGTTCCGGGCGGCAGCTTGAAGATGCTGGTGGCCTCGTCCCAGGTGTACGTCCAGTCCACGCCGCCCTGGCTGCGGTCCGCCAGCGCCACGGCGGTGTGCGGCGCGCTGGCGCTGCCGTAGTGGCTGCCCACCAGGTGCCACAGGAGCACCGGCTTGAGCGGGTTGGTGACGTCCATGGCGAACAGGTCGCGGCCCGTCTGGCCCACGTTGGTCACCAGCACGGTGTGCCACTCACGGCGGCCGGTGCCCACGAAGTCGGCGAACACGTCGAACACGACGGGCGCGCTGTTCACCCGCGCGGTGTTGTTGCGCAGGCCGACGAGCTGCGTGGCCGGCAGGAAGCTCCACAGTTCGGTGCCCGGGGCCGGCGTGCTGCCACCGCGGAAGGCCGCCGCGTGGTCCGTCTTGAAGCGCGCGGTGGCGTCCGGGTTGGGGAACTGGAGATCCTCCTGGGGGCCGTCGTAGCGCTTGCCGCCGGAGACGTAGAAGGCGTGCAGCTGGCCGTCCAGGCCCGCCGCGTAGGCCACCGTCGGACGGGGGCCGCCCTTGTCCGGGATGTTGGCGCTGGCGGGCACCACCACCGGGGAGGAGTGGATGAAGCCGCCCAGGTGCGCGCGGTTGTCCGCGTCATCGTTGTTGCACTCGTTGTCGTTGGGCTCCAGCACCGCGGTGCCGCTGCCGTCGCGGCGCGTGGAGGTGGCGAAGCAGAAGCCGCGCACGCGCTGGAGCATCTGCGCCACCGCGCGGAAGTCGATGGCGAGCTGGGTCTGGTTGAGCACCGTGTTCGCCACGCCGAAGTCCGCGCCGCCCACCTGCGGGGTGTACTGCGTCGCCTGCTGCAGGTCGCACACGCCGTCCGCGCCGCGCACGAAGTCGTAGCGGAAGCTGCCGTCGCGCGACGTGGCGCGGCCCAGCTTCAGCACGTCCACGCAGCCCGGGTTGGGGGCGCTGCCGTAGCTGTCGTTGATGCGCGTGCCGGAGACCTCTTCGGGCACCCAGCCCACCTGGAGCACGCCGTGGGGCGCGGTGCGGTTGGTGCCCAGCACCGGGTTCTCCGTCACCTCGCCGCCGAAGTAGGTGAAGAGGTTGCGGGCGCCCGGGCGGGGCATGCGCGCGTCCGCGTTCCAGAGGGTGCCGTCGTCCAGGGCGTTCTCGCCGGTGGAGAGCGCGTTGCCCCCGATGAGCGAGTGCGCGCGCAGCGTGCCCGGGTAGTAGGGGAACACCCAGTGCGAACCCTGCGCGGGGGTGTACGTGTCCGCGCCGGGCGGGTAGCCGGACACCGCGTCGTAGGAGGTCTTGAACAGCACGGCGCGCGAGCCGTCCGTGTCGCTGCCGTTCGTGTCGTCCAGCGTCACCGGCGCGGAGACGGTGCGCTCGCTCTGCAGCGGTTCGGAGCCCAGGTTGAGCAGCGTGTTGAGCACGATGCGCGTGCCCGCGACGCTGTCCTTGAAGTCGTGGCCCGCCAGGTAGACGACCGTCGCCTTCTGCGGATCATTGTCCTTCTGGCCGAAGGAGAAGAAGTCATGGCCACGCGTGGTGGGGCTGACCGCCACATCCGGGGCGCTGTCGTAGCGCTCGCCGCGCTCGTAGTCCTTCCAGCTCACCGCCAGCCGCCGCACGCCGTCCTTGTACGCGCCAGCGCGGTAGTTCTCCGTGTGGCCCGCGACGTTCTTGTAGCGGAAGTCGCCCATCTGGGAGAACGGGTCGCCGGGGTTGGGGTAGAGCATGCAGGCCGGCCGCGCGCGGCTCTCGCTCAGGTAGTCCGGGTCGGAGCAGTTGCGGCCGTCCCAGGTGGCGCCGGGGCCGCCCAGCTTGTTGATCTCGAAGTTGACGTCGCCCTGGAAGCGCGAGCGCGCCATGGGCGTGTTGTCCGGGCGCTTGCTCGTCTCATAGGACCAGATGCTCGCGCACTCGGCGAAGAGGCCGTTGCCGCGCTGGTCGGTGAAGTGGGCGATGTTGTTGAGGACGTTCTCGCGCTGGTTGACGGCGCCGTCCCCGTTGGAGCTGTACTCGGCGCGGGTGCTGTCGCCAATCTCCCAGTGCGGCGCCCAGAACACGCGGTAGCGCGGCTTCCCCGTCGCCGGGTCGATGGCGTTGATCAGGCCGTGGGGGAACGCGGTGGTGGAGATGAGGTCCGCGTTGGCGTGGAGCGCGTCGTAGATGAGCCCGGGGCGACCGCCGTTGATGGCGCAGGGGGTGGTGGTGCCCTCCGGGCAACCGCCGGCGCCGGGGAAGTCCAGGCCCGCGTTGCGCAGGTAGTCGTCCAGCATGCCGCCCTTCACGTAGGACTTGTCCCCGGCGTTGTTGTCGTGCCTGTCCAACAGGGCGATCTTCGGGGGTACGCGGTTGAGGCGACGGCCGATGGGCGCGTTGAACTCGATGGTGGCCTGGTGCATGCGCACGTAGAAGCAGCCCATGCCGGTGCTGAACGTGTTGCAGGAGCACTCGGTGCGGAACTTGTTGGGCGCGTCCGCCCCGGCGGAGGAGTTCAGGAAGTCGAGCGCGTTCTTCGCGTCCTTCGCGTCGATGATGAAGCTGCCGCCCATGTACTGGACGTCGCGGAAGCCGCTGCCGGTGTCGAGCGTCGTCTTGCGGAAGTTGGGCCGGGCCTCGCCCGTGGTGGTGGTGAAGTTCTCGATCTCGTCCTCGGGGAACAGGCCGCCGGCAGGCAGCGCCGCCAGCGGGGGCACCGGCACCACCGGCGCCGCGTCCGCGCGCGAGATGTGGAAGTCACAGCCGTCGTTCCACTGAGGGTCATTCCACTGGCCGCTGTTCGGCGTGGGCGGCATGTGCTTGTTCGTGGGCACGCACCGGTTGGGCGACTTCTTCGTATCGTCGATGGCCAGGTACACCGTCACCGGGTGCGCGGCGTTGAAGCCGCCCGCCTCGTTGGACTGCAGGAGGCGCCACACGAGCCCGTAGGCCGACAGGCTGCCGCAGCCCTGCTGGAAGGTGGCCTGCTCGGGGATGATGAGCGAGCCCTGGCTGAAGGTGACGATGTCCGTGGCCGACGCGGGCGCGGCCGCCAGCAGCGCGAGGCCCAACAGGGCGCGCCGCCAGGAGGAGGCTCCAAAAGGGGAGTGTGCCAAGCGTTCACCGGGGGTTGAGGGGTCAACCGACCCCTCGGGGTCAGGGGTCACCCGCGATGTGTGCACACCGTGTGCCCCGCAAGACACGGGCCTCACCCTGGGGGAGACCTGAAAAGAAACCGTGTCGTTGTGGCCAGGCGGCGTCAGCGGCTACGCAAACCTTGCGAGGTCCGCACCGGGCTGCATAGCGCGGCGCGGTGACGGGCCGCCTACTCCCCGACCCGGCCGCCACGGCCGGCCTTCTTCTCGGAGGTGCGCTTCTTCTCCTCCAGCCGGCGCCGCTTGGAGCCCAGGGTGGGGCGGGTGGCCTTGCGCACCTTGGGCACGAACGTGAGGGCCTGGAGTCCCGCGCGCAGGCGGCGCACGGCGGCGTCCTTGTTCTGCGACTGGCTGCGGCGCTCGGTGGCGGTGACGGAAAGCTCCGTGGGCGGGTGACTGAGGCGCACGCCGCTGGCGGTGGTGTTGCGGTGCTGTCCGCCGGGCCCGGAGGCGATGAAGAACTCCACGTCGCAGACCTTCAGCAGGGCCTCGTCATCCAGGGCGAGGGCCGCCCGGGCGGCCTGGCGTCGTGCGGGGGGAGCGATGGGAGTCGTCGGCGTCATGGCAGTCCTCAAACGTAGCGCCGGGGGGACGACACGGGTACCGCCTCCCTGACACTGGCCTTGTTCCGCTCGCGCGGAGCCCGCCCGGTGGAAAGTGGGGGACCTCTCTGATTGAGCGGGTGGATTCTCGATTTGAGAGTCCCAGGGGTTCGCCTGGGCGGCGGCCTCAAGTGATTCCAGCGGTTTGGGTGATGGCCCGGACGTTGCTCTGGGAGAGGGCATCCACCCGTTGCACGAATCAAAGGACCTTCCCCATGGCCATCCAGACCTGGCAGCTCGACACGACGCACACCACCGTGGGTTTCACGGTGCGCCACATGGTGGTGGCCAAGGTGCACGGCCGCTTCACGCGCTTCGAGGGCAAGCTGACGCTCCAGGGCGACGACTTCACGAAGGCGTCCGTGGAGGTGAAGTTGGAGGCGGCGAGCCTCGACACCGGCGTGGAGGCGCGTGACAACCACCTGCGCTCGCCGGACTTCTTCGACGTGGCGGCGTTCCCGAAGCTCATCTTCCGCAGCAAGCGGGTGGAGGCGGTGAAGGGCGACCACTACCGCGTGGTGGGCGACCTGACGGTGCGCGACCAGACGCACGAGGTGGTGCTGGACGCGGAGCTGCTGGGGCGCGCGAAGGATCCGTTCGGCACGGAGCGCATCGCGTTCCAGGCGACCACGCACCTGGACCGCAAGCAGTTCGGGCTCACCTGGAATCAAGCGATGGAAGCGGGCGGGGTGCTGGTGGGCGAGCGCGTGGACATCAGCCTGGACGTCCAGGCGGTTCCGGCCACGGTGCAGGCGGACAAGGCGGCCTGACGGCGATTCCCGCGTGCGGCGGGACCTCGCGGGGTGCAGTGAAACAAGCAGGGAGCGACACCATGATCTACGTACGAACGTCCGAAGCGCGGGGCCACGCCAACCACGGCTGGCTCGACACCCACCACACCTTCTCCTTCTCGGACTACTACGACCCGGACTTCATGGGGTTCCGCTCCCTGCGCGTCATCAACGAGGACACGGTCGCGCCGCGCCGGGGCTTCGGCAAGCACCCGCACCGGGACATGGAGATCCTCACCTACGTGGTGAGCGGCGCGGTGGAGCACCAGGACAGCATGGGCACCAAGGCGGTCATCCGGCCCGGCGAGGTGCAGCGCATGAGCGCGGGCACGGGCGTGCTGCACAGCGAGATGAACCCGTTGGATGAACCGCTGCACCTGTTGCAGATCTGGCTGCTGCCGGAGCGGCAGGGGCTGCCGCCCGGCTACGAGCAGAAGCGCTTCGACAACGAGGAGCGGCGCGGCAGGTTCCGCGTGGTCGCGTCCCAGGACGGGCGCGATGGGTCTCTGACGGTGCACCAGGACGTGGTGCTGTCCGCGACGGTGCTGGGCGAGGGCGAGAAGGTGGACTACGTGCTGTCGCCCGGCCGCCACGCATGGCTCCAGGTCATCCGGGGGGAGGCCACGCTCAACGGGGTGACGGTCAAGGCCGGTGACGGCGCGGCGGTGTCGGAGGAGACGGCGCTGGCGCTCGCCGCGAAGGCGCCCACGGAGGCGCTGCTCTTCGACATGGCCTGAGCCTGGCGTGAGGTCAGGGGCGGGCCCCGGCGCGGAGCCGGGGCCGCCGCCGGCTAGAAGCTGCGCAGGTTGAACGTGAAGCCGGTGCTCGCGGTGCGGCCGTCCGGGGCGGTGGCCACGAAGCGCGTGATGACGGGCACGAGGGTGAGCGAGCGGTCCGCCGAGACGGAGATCTCCGCGCTCGTCTGGCCCTCGGCCAGGGTGAGCGCGTCGGCGGTGAGGCGCTGCGTGGGCGACTCCAGCGTGATGACGAGCGGACCGGTGAAGCCCTCCGCGCGGGTCACCGTGACCGTCGTCTCCGAGCGCGAGCCCGGGATGAGGTCCACCTGGCGGGGCGTCACGGTGACGGTGAAGTCCGGCTGGGTCACGGGCGGCGGGAGGATGGCCACGGCGATGCCGCCGCTGGCCGTGACGTCGTTGGCCGGATCCTCGGCGAGCAGATCGATGCCGCCCAGGCCGTAGGTGGTGGTGGTGGCCGCGACGGAGATCGTGAGGGTGGTGTTGACGATGGTCTCCCCCGCGGGCAGGACGAAGTCCGGGCCCATCGTGACGCCCTCGGGCGTTCCCGCCACGCTGATGCGCAGCTCGCCCAGGTTGTCCGCGATGCGCTGCACGGCGAGGTCGTAGGGGACGGAGTCACCGGGCGTCACCGTCACCGTGTCCGCGCCCCCCCAGTCCAGGCGGTAGTACGGCGTCCCGCTGCCGCAGCCCAGGGTCAGTGCGCAGGCGAGGAGGGCGAGACGGGAAAGGGGACGCGGCATGGGGGCTCTCCTGGGTGACGAAGCGGTGTGGAGCATGGGCCGGCGGTGGCGGCACCCGCAAGCGGCCGGAGGGAAGGGCAGGCGTCAGCGGAACAACGAACAGGCCGCCACATAAGTCCCGACGTGGGCCTCCAGTGATGGCGTCAGCGGCTTCGCGTAGCCGCCGCCCAGCGTGAGCACCACGGGCAACCCACGCTCGCGCGCCGCGTTCAGCACGCGCAGGTCCCGCTCCCGCAACCCCGCGTGGGTGAGCGACAGCCGCCCGAGGGTGTCCTCCTCCAGCGGATCCACGCCCGCCTGGAAGAAGAGCAGGTCGGCGCGAGCGGACTCCAGGACGTGGGGCAGGTGGGTCTCCAGCAGGGCCAGGTACTCCGCGTCCCCCGTGCCGTCCTCCAGCCCCAGGTCCAGGTGCGAGGGCTGCTTGCGGAAGGGGAAGTTGTGCTCGCCGTGCATGGAGAAGGTGAAGACGGAGGCGTCGCCCGCGAAGGTGGCCGCCGTGCCGTTGCCCTGGTGCACATCCAGATCCACCACCACGGCGCGCTGGATGGCGCCCTCGGCCTGGAGGACACGGATGGCCACGGCGATGTCGTTGAAGACACAGAAGCCCTCCCCGTGGTCGGGGAAGGCGTGGTGCGTGCCGCCAGCGAGGTTGGCGCCGAAGCCGTCCTCCAGCGCGGCGCGGGCGGCGGCCAGGGTTCCCCCCACGGAGGCCCGGGCGTTGTCCACGAGCAGGGGGGACCAGGGAAAGCCCAGCCGGCGCAGCTCCGCGTCGGTGAGGGTGCCGCCGAAGAAGGCATCCAGGTAGCGGGCGGTGTGCACGCGCTCCAGGTCGGTCCGGTTCACCCGGGGCGCTTCGAGGAGGCAGGCCGGGGACAGGATGCCGCGCGCGAGCAGGGCCTCGCGCAGCAGGCGGTACTTCTCCATGGGAAAGCGGTGCCCCTCGGGGAGGGGCACGGCGTACCGGTCGGAGTGGAAGACGCGCACGGGACAGGGGGCGTAACGCCGATGGGGGAGGGGGTGCAACCGGAGGCGTAGACCTTCCGGCGGACCTGTCCGTTACAGGAGCAGGCGGTGCGTGATGCCCGCCCCGCCGTCGATTTCCGGAGCCCACCATGAACCTGAAGCCCCTCTCGCGGGCCGTCCTGACGGCCGCGCTCGCCACCGGTCTGTCCGCCACCTCCGCCCTGGCCGTGACGCCCCTCCACGCGCCGCCGGCGGAGACGGCTTCCACGCCCGCAGGCACCGCGAAGGCCGCGACCGGGAAGCCCGGAGTCGTCGCCGTGCCCGCGCCGCCCAGCGATGCGAAGGCCGCCCCCGCCACGAAGCCTGCCGCCGCCACCGCCGCGCCGCCTTCCGCCGCGACGAAGCCCGCCGTCAACGCGATGCCCGCGCCGCCTCCCGCCGTGAAGCCCTCCGGAACCGGAGCCACCGCGACGCAGGCGCCCGGGCAGACCCCGACGGTCCCCGACCTCAAGGTGGAGGGCCCGGTGGCGCCGGGACAGGCCCAGGGCGCCCAGCCGGAGATCGAGGTGGCATTCGTGCTGGACACGACCGGATCGATGGGCGGGCTGCTGGAGGGCGCGAAGCAGAAGATCTTCTCCATCGCGTCGCGCATCGCGAAGGGCAAGCCCACGCCGCATCTGAAGGTGGCGCTGGTGGCGTACCGGGACGTGGGGGACGCCTACGTGACGAAGCGCTTCGACCTGAGCGACGACCTGGACGCGGTGTTCGCGGAGCTGCGCAAGCTCCAGGCGGACGGCGGCGGAGACTCCCCCGAGCACGTGGGGCGCGGGCTTGGCGAAGCGGTGTCCCTGCTCAAGTGGAACCAGAACCGCGAGGTGATGAAGGTCATCTTCCTGGTGGGTGACGCGCCCCCGGCCCAGCGTGAGGCCGCCTGGGACTTCAAGCTGTGGTCCAAGCGCGCGAAGGAGCGCCACATCGTGGTGAACACCGTGCGCTGCGGTGGGGACGACGCCACGGAGGTCTCCTGGCGCTACGTGGCGAAGCTGACGGATGGCACGTTCGACTCCATCGACGCGGCGGGCGGCATGGTGGCGGTGGCCACGCCCTTCGACGCGGAGCTGTCCCGGGTGAACGCGGAGCTGGCGTCGAAGACGCTCTACGCGGGCCGCAAGGAGGCGCAGGTGATGAACCGGGCGCGTGCGGACGCGATGAAGAGCATGGCCCCGGAGGCCGCCGCGGACCGCATCAGCTACATGAAGGCCAGCCGCGGCGCGGGCAAGGGTGGCGCCGCCGCGGCGGAGGTGAGCAGCGCGCCCGCGGCCATCGGCGGCGCGGTGGACCTGCTGGAGAAGCCGGCCGCGCTCGCCGCCCTCAAGGACGATGAGCTGCCCGAGGAACTCCAGGGCCTGAAGAAGGAGGAGCAGTCCGCGAAGGTGAAGCAGCTCGCCACCGAGCGCAAGGCGCTGGAGCAGCAGGTCGCGAAGCTCGCGAGCGACCGCGACCAGTGGCTCACCAAGAACGCGCCCCCCAAGGAGGACGCCTTCGACGCCAACGTGATGAAGAGCGTGAAGACCCAGGCCGCGAAGTTCGGCGTGGCGTACTGAAGAGCACCTCCGGGCGCGTGGGCCTACTCGCGCGTCACCGCCCGGAGCACCACTTCCCGGCGCTGATCCAACAGGCGCATCGCCAGCGGACGCACCGCCCGGTAGACCAGGAAGTTGAGCACCGCGCACCCGGCGATGAAGGCCACGGACTGCCACCCCGGGCCGTCCTTCCCCGCGAGCTTCAGCGCATGGCCAAAGGGCATGCAGCCCACGCTGGCGGCGAGGATGCCCAGCATCGACGCGGTCAGGGGCACCTTGTCCCGCCGCTTGAGGCTCGCGTGGAACTTCACCGGGAAGTACAGCGACAGGAAGTTGCCCGCGGCGAGCAGCATGGGCACCACCGCCGCCACCGCGGCCATGGCGCACAGGAAGTCCACCCACGTGCCCGCGCCGAAGTACACCCGGTAGAAGAGCCCCACCAGCACCGCCATCCCCAGCGCCGCCACGCCCTGCACACGGTTCTTCGCGCGCAGCACGTCCGACAGGTCCAGGGGCGCCGCCAGGAACACCGCGAACCCGTGCCCGTCGTACGCGAACGTGTTCTGGGAGAACGTGGAAGCAATCACCACCGCGCCGTAGATGCTCAGGCCGCCCATCACCCACGCATCCGCGCTGTTGCCCAGCAGGTAGACGAACAGGTCCCGTCCGGACAGCAGCTTCAGCAGGATGGCCAGGATGAAGGGCACCGCCGCCAGCAGCCGGGCGCGAGGGTTGCGCCACAGGTCCAGCACCTCGCGCCGCACCAGCGTGTCGAAGCGCGTGCGCGTGGTGGCGAACGGATCGCTGTCCGCGCCGTCCACCCGCGCGCCACCCGAGCGGCCCGACTGCCGGTGGAAGCGCAGCAGCAGCGCGTACGCCACGGCCATGCCCACGCCGGTGAAGAACAGCAGGCCCACGGCCTCCATCATCGCGATGCGCACATGCCCGTGGGCCAGCTGCCCCAACCCGTCCCCGAAGTAGCCCGGCGGCACCTGGCTGAGCGCCACCGCCGCGTTGATGATGAGGCTCATGTCCAGCGCGCCCACGCCCGCCTCGCCCACGCTCGTCAGCCACGACGTGTCGATGGGCGGGATGAACGACGCGGCCACGAGGAACGTCAGCATGCCGCCGCCCATGATGCGCGCGCTGTGCTTCGCCTTCAGCACGTTGATGACCGTGTAGAGGCCCACCCGGCTCCACGCCGCGCAGAACAGCGCGAACAGCACGTAGAGCACCGCCGCCAGCCAGGGCGCCGCCAGCCGGTGCCGCGACGCGTAGCCCACCGCCGCGCCGGTGAGGGGCGCGTAGAACACGAGCGCGCGCGGCTCGAAGAGGCTCGCCACCGTGGAGCCGATGAGCAGCCGGAACGGGGAGATGGGGAACGCGGCGTAGCGGGAGAGTTCGGAGTGGTCATCCACGCCGGCGGACAAGAGCGGCCAGGTCACCCAGGTGGCGGCGGTGACGAAGCACAGCAGGTTGAGGATGAAGTAGGGCCACACGTTGCTGTGCGCGATGGTGCTCAGCCGCATCAGCTTGAAGAAGGACAGGCCCAGCAGCACGCCCGGCGCGCTGGAGCCCAGGAACGCGGCCACCGCGAGGAAGCGGCTCTTGCCCGGGCCCTGGTTGAGGCCCAGGTGCAGGCGCAGGCCCCACAACAGCAACAGGTGACGCAGGAAGCTGGGGACGGGGGGCCGGGGACTCACGCGGACTCCCGGCGCAGCGGCACCACCGTCGCGGAGGGCTCCGCGTAGAACGACAGCTTCGCGTTGCGCGCTGCCGGCACGGCGACCAGCTTCTCGAACACCGCCTCCAGCGTGGGCGCGCCGTGGCGCTGGCGCAGCGCCTCCACCGGGCCCTGGTCCAACATGCGCCCACCCCGGATGACGCCCGCGTGCGTGGCCAGCCGCTCGGCGATCTCCAGCACGTGGGTGGTGAGCAGCAGCGTCACGCCCCGGCGGCTCAGCTCGCGGAGCAGCTCACGGATGACGCCCGCGGCGAGCACGTCGATGCCCTCGAAGGGCTCATCCAGCAGCACCAGCTCCGGCCCGTGGATGAGCGCCGCGGCGATGGCGAGCCTGCGGCGCATGCCCTTGGAGTACTCCGCCACCAGCGCGCCGGCCTTGTACGTGAGCTCCGTCAGCTCCAAGAGCTCCACCGCGCGCGACGCGGCCTCTGCGCCGCTCAAGCCATACATGCGCGCGCAGAACGTGAGGTATTGGCGGCCGGTGAGGCGCTCGAAGAGGCTCAGCTCCTCTGGCACCACGCCCACGCGCTGCTTGACGTCCAGGGGCCTTGCCACCGCGTCCACGCCGAGCATGCGGATGGAGCCCGCGTCCGGCCCGTACACGCCCGTCAGCAGCGCGATGGAGGTGGACTTGCCGGCGCCGTTGGGGCCGAGGAACGCGTAGAAGGCGCCCTTGGGAATCTGGAGGTCCAGCCCGTCCAGCGCGGTGAAGGCACCGAAGCGCTTGACGAGGCCGCGTGCATCGATGGCCAGCTCGGAGCCGGTCGGTTCGGAAGGGGGGGGCGTCATGAAGGACGCCATCACACCACGTTCCCTGGGGCCGCCGACAATCCTCGGGTTGACGGATGTCGGTGCCTGCCTGCTGTCCGCGACTCAGTGCACCATGGCGACTTCGGGCGGCCCGACGATCTGCTGCACCGTGGTGCGCACCTTGTCCAGGTCCACGGGCTTGGAGATGTAGCCAGCGGCGCCGACCAGCTCCGCCTCCCATTCGAAGCCGTAGCCCGAGATGATGATGATGGGCAGGTTGCGCGCCCGGGGCATCTTCTTGAGCGCGTCCAGCAGGCCCCAGCCGCTCATGACGGGCATCCGGAGGTCCAGCAGCACGGCGCCCGGGATGTCCTCCTCCAGCAGGTCCAACGCCTCGCGACCGTTGGCGGCCTCGATGGTGTCGTAGCCCATCTCCTGGAGGGCATCGCAGATGAGCGTGCGGTGACTCGCGTCGTCGTCGACGACCAGGATGTTCGACATGGGTATGAGCCTCTGGAGATGGCGGCGTCTGCTTCTTGGGGACCGCGATTCTATGGGCACGAAGATGGGAATGCCTCTTCCATTGCGGAAGGGGTTGCGTTTCTTTTCAACAGTTGTTGTCCACACCGTAGAGCTTCAACGCATTGCCTCCCAGCACCCCCGCGAGGGCGTCCTCGGCCGGCTTCAGGTCCACCAGCGCCTTGAGCTCCCGGTCCCACGCATAGGGGATGTTGGGGAAGTCCGTCCCGTAGAGGATGCGCTCCGGCCGCACCTCCAGCACCTGACGGGGCAGGGGCACGGGGAAGTAGCCGCCCACCGCCATCGTGGTGTCCAGCCAGAGGGTGTCGTGTCGCTCCAAGAGCCGCGCGTAGGCGTCGAACTCATCCGCGCCCAGGTGGGGCACGCACAGCTTCAGCGTCGGATGATCCGTGAGCACGCGCTCCACCCGCTCCGCGGCGCAGAGCATGTAGGGATCACACGGGTACTGGGGGCTGGCCGGCTCGCGCCCCGCGTGCATGACCATCGGCTTGCCCGCCCGGGCGCAGGCCGCGTAGAGCTCCTGCAACTGGGGCGCGTCCGGGGAGAAACACTGCACATGGCAGTGCAGCTTCACGCCCTTGAGTCCCAGGGCGAAGGCCTCCTCCAGGATGTCCACGGCGCCGGGTTCGCCCGGAAACACGGTGGCCAGCCCGATGACGCGGGGCTCGGCCTTGGCCACCTGGGCCACGTAGGCGTTGAGGGCGCGCGCCATGCCCGGCTTGTGGGCGTAGTGCAGGGCGACCACGCGCTCGACGCCCCGGGACAACAGGAACGAAAGCACGTGGGGCGTGTGCAGTTTGTAGCGGATGGGCCAGCCGTGCCGGTCGAACCAGCGCCACACCGCCTCGAAGACGCGGTCGGGGAACAGGTGCACGTGCGCGTCCACGACGGGCGGCAGGCCGGGGTCCACGCGGGGCCCTTCCTCGTCCGCCAGCGCGGGCATGGGCATGGAGATGCCCAAATCCCGCCACGAGGGCGACGACGCCAGACACGGCACTGGAGCGTCGTCGTCCGGGACGGACGTCATCCGCCGCCCGTGCCCGACGGGCCGGACTTCGAGGTGTCGTCCGCCTTGTCGGCCTGATCCATGCGCCGCAGGTAGCTGTTGTGCGCGTAGCCGTTGCGCTCCAGCCGCTGCGCCTCGATGGCGTCCGCGACCTTCGTGCACACCTGGCCGAGCACGCGCAGGGACTCGGCGATCACCCGCTCCGCGTGATCCTGCGCGTTGGCGGACGGAATCGTGGGTCGGTCGCGGCGGAACAGGAGGGGCAACTTCATCCCATGGAATCTAAGGGATGCCCCGCCCGTGTGCCACGCGTCAGCCC
>NZ_RAWD01000015.1:0-63765 GCF_003612065.1 Corallococcus sp. CA047B | reverse complement strand
CATGGGCGGGGCGAGTGTGGCCGACGTCCCCGGCCCATGGGGAGCACTTCCTTGCGCGAGCCGGGCGTTAGAGGCGGGTGAACGTGAGCGTCGTGGACCCCGTGAGGCTCGTCAGCCCCTGGGGCCACAGGCACGCCAGCAGGTCCGTGTTGATGACCCGGTTGACGAGCAGCACCTGGTCCCCCTGGAAACGACCGTGGGTCACCCTTCCCACGGCGGTGAAGACCTGGAGGTTGCCCACCACGTTCGCGCCCACGCCCTGGAAGGTGAATGTCGAAGAAGAACCATCACTCCACGCGATGGTGGCCTGCGAAGGCCCGAGGTTCGCGACACAGCTGTTGTTGAAGCTGGCTCTCACATCGAGCGTGCCGGAGGTGATGGCGGCGACGCTCGTGGTGCAGGCGTCGTAGTCGGAGGAGTTTGTGTAGGCGACCACCCGCGGAAGCGCCTTGAGGCCGGGCGTCCAGGTCTGGTGGAGGGTGCCCGTGCACTGCACGTCCACCTGGGCCTGGGCGGGTGCGGCATGCAGGAGCAGCAGGGCGAAGAACGCGACGGACCACGGAGCGAACCGGTGCATGGGAGGACCTCGTGGGGGTAGGGGGCGGAAGGAAAAACTCCCCCGGCCAAGGTGGGGCCTCGGTGGCTCGGGGCCCATCGCCTCCAGGGGGCAACCCACACCTCGCCTGACGACACTTTCAGCGGTTCTCCGCTTTGACCTGTCTCGCGGGTTGCTCTGTCTGCAATCCAATTGCCCGCAATTCCTGAGTGGTGTGAAAGACGCGTACGGGGGGACCCTGACTTGAGCCGCCGTGCGATTCGTGGCGACATGCGGGTCCCCGGGAGGTTGGGCAGGGCCGGGGCCGCGCAGGGAATCCTGTCAGGGGGCGGCTCCCCATCCCCACTGGATGCGCCTGAGGAGGCGGATGTCCGCGATCGACACGACCGTGCCCCGTCCGCTCGCGGACGCGCTCCTGGCCGCGCTGGAGGAGGCCGAGCGTGAGCACCCCGAGGCGTGCATGGTGCTGCGCGCCGTGCGCTCCGACGCGGGGGCCATCATCGACTTCGAGTGGCTGTGGGCGAACCCCGCCGCCGCGCGCGCGCTGGGCCACGGTCCGGAGTTCCTGCGCGGACGGCGCCTGGGCGAGGTGTCCACCGTGGAGGGGCTGGCGGGCCGCATGGACGTCCTGCGCCAGGTGGTGGAGTCCGGCCGGCCGCGCGCGGACAACTTCGCCGAAGGGGAGTCCTGGCTGCAGAGCACCGCCGTGCCCCTGCGCGACGGGGTGCTGGTGCGGCTGCGCGACGTCACCAGCGCCCAGCGGATGGAGGAGGGGCTGCGCGACACGCTGGACTGGGTGCGCGACGTGCTGGAGAGCATGCCGGACGCCTTCTTCACGGTGGATACGGACTGGCGCATCACCTACGTGAACCACAACGCCGCCGCGCTCACCGGCCACACCCAGGAGACCCTCTTTCGCCGCGTGCTGTGGGAGGCGTGTCCAGAGATGTGCGGCACGCCCATGGAGCGCGCGCTGCGCGAGGTGGCCTCCGAGGAGGGCTACCGCCTCTTCGAGCTGCGCACCGGCAAGGACCGCTGGCACGAGGTGCACACCTGGTCCAGCGGCCGCAACATCTCCGCCTATGCGCGCGACGTCACGGACAAGAAGCGCGTCCAGGCGGAGCGCGACGCGCTGCTCGCCCGCGAGCACTCCGGCCGCCTGGAGGCGGAGGCCCTGGCCCAGCGCCGCACGCATGAGCTGATGGCCGCCCGGGAGCGGCTGGTGCAGTCGGAGAAGCTGGCCATGGCGGGCCAGCTCGCCGCGGGCGTGGGCCACGAAATCAACAACCCGCTGTCCTACGTCTCCGGCAACCTCCAGTTCGCGGTGGAGCAGCTCACGCCGCTGGCCCGCCGCTCCGGTTCGGCGACGCAGACGGCGCTGGCCGAGGCGCTGGAGGCCCTGCGCGAGGCGCGCGAGGGGGCCGAGCGCATCCGCGTCATCGTGCGCGACCTGCAGACCTTCGCCCGCGCGGACGAGCTGCGCCTGTCGCCGGTGGACGTGCACGCGGCGCTGGAGTTCGGCATCTCCATGGCGATGACGCACCTGCGAAGCCGCGCCCAGGTGGAGCGCTCCTTCGGGCAGGTGCCCCGCGCGCTGGCCCACGAGGCGCGCCTGGGTCAGGTGTTCCTGCACCTGCTCATCAACGCCGCGAACGCCATCCCCGTCGGCGACTTCGAGCGCCACCGGGTGACGGTCACCACCCGCCGCGAGGGCGCGTGGGTGCTGGCGGAGGTGTCCGACACCGGCCTGGGCATGACGCCGGAGGTGCTCCAGCGCGCCTTCGAGCCGTTCTTCACCACGCGTCCCGTGGGCGAGGGCTCCGGTCTGGGCCTGTCCATCTGCCTGGGCCTCGTGCGCAGCATGCACGGGGAGCTCACCGCCACCAGCATCCCCGGCCTGGGCAGCACCTTCCAGGTGCGGCTGCCCGTCTCGGAGACCGCCCCGCCCCCCCAGGTCCCCGCGGTGCGGGAGGCCGACGGGCCCCAGCGCAAGCGCGTGCTGGTGGTGGACGACGAACCGCAGCTCACCTCGGTGCTCAAGCGCATGCTGGGCCGGCAGCACGACGTGGTGGTGGCGCACAGCGGCCGCGAGGCGCTGGCGCTGTTGGAGCAGGACGACGCCTTCGACCGCGTCTTCTGCGACCTGATGATGGCGGACCTGACCGGGATGGACGTGCACGCGGAGCTGTCGCGGCGCCGGTCGGAGGTGCTCTCGCGCTTCGTGTTCATGACGGGCGGCAGCTTCACCGAGCGCGCCCGCACGTTCCTCCAGGCCGTGCCCCTGCCGCGCATCGAGAAGCCCTTCGAGCCGGGCCTCCTGCTGGCGCTGGTGGACGCCTCACCGCCGCGCCCGGGGGCCGTCGTCCGGCTCCCCGCGCGCGAAGGTTGAAGGTGGGCGGGGACTACAGCTTCAGCTCCTCCCGCTCCGGCCGGGTGATGTACGCGGTGCTCGGGTTCGCCGGGTCCGCCAGCTTCTGCAGCAGCTTGTCCATGCCGTTGGAGCGCGAGAAGGCCATCTCGTTCTTCGTCACGCCCACGAGCGTGAGCAGCTCCACCTGGCCGCTGGGCAGGGTGAAGTGGCTGGGGCGCGTGGAATCCTTCACGAACACGAAGCCCGAAAGCTTCGTGTCACCGCCGGTGAGGGTGCCGTCCACCGGGTAGCGGTGCCCCATGGCGAACAGCCGGGCGCACACGAGGTTGTAGGCCATCATGTCCATGAGGCGCAGGATGGGCCAGCGCTCCTCCTCGGGCGTGTGGATGACCATCTCGTAGCCCAGGCCACTGCGCGCGTCGTCCGCCAGCTCCTCGCCGGGCGACACCGTGAAGGGGTTGGACAGGCCGCTCGTGACGTAGGTCCAGTACGGGTGCTCGGGGCTGGGCGGCGCCACGCGCACGCCCATGGGGAGCCAGTTCGGATCCAACGCCTGACCCTGCGCCAGCTCGCTCTCCAGCCACCCCTCCAGCACGCCGGTGCCTTCCAGGAGGTCTACTTCCTCGCGGATGGCACCGAACAGCTTCGGGTACTCCACCTCGTCACGGTCGGCCCAGCAGTCTTCGTACCACTGGATGAAGTCTTCGTCGGTCTCCGGGACTTTCATGGGGCGGACTCTAGAGGTTCACCCCGATTTCACAACTTCATCCGAGCGCCGTCGTCATCCGGCCGGTGGGCTGGCGGACAGACGTTCAGGATTCAGGTTCCGGTGGACCCGGGGGCGACGGGGGGCGCGGGGTTCCAGGGCTTGAGGCCGCAGATGCGTTCGGCCTCCTCCACCGCGGGTGTCAGTCGCATCCGCTCCATGCGCAGGAAGCCCCGGACGGCCTTGTCCAGGCGCTTGTCGAAAATCAGGTGGGCGCTGTGCACGGCGGTGGGCTCGAAGCCGCGCGACACCTTGTGTTCGCCGCCCGCGCCGGGCTCGAACACCTTGCGGCCCCTCTGGATGCAGTCGTCCACGGACTGGTACAGGCAGACGTTGAAGTGCAGGAAGGGGTGCTCCTGCGTGCAGCCCCAGTACCGGCCATAGAGCCGCTCCGGGGTGACCAGGTTGAAGGCCCCGGCGATGACCTGACCGTCCTTCACCGCCTCCACCATCTCCACGGACTGGGGGAGGTGCTGGAAGACGCGGTCGAAGAAGCCCGGGGTGAGCTGCACCTGGCCCCAGGCGT
Organism: Corallococcus sp. CA047B; assembly: GCF_003612065.1. Classification (NCBI taxonomy): domain Bacteria; kingdom Pseudomonadati; phylum Myxococcota; class Myxococcia; order Myxococcales; family Myxococcaceae; genus Corallococcus; species Corallococcus sp. CA047B. Next base: position 59,546 of record NZ_RAWD01000015.1, on the reverse strand, counting down.
GGCGCTCGCAGGTGGAGGTGTAGAAGGTGTACGCGCGCTTCGCGTGCTCCGGGCCCAGGTCCGCGCCCCGCACGGTGCGCAGCTGGATGCCCTGGGGGCCCGCGGCGGCGCGCTCGCGCTTGAGCTGGTGGCGGCGCTTGGAGTCGAAGCGGGCCAGGTAGTCGTCGTAGCTTTGATAGCCCGGGTTCTTCCAATGGAACTGGAGGGTGATGCGGCGCGCGAGCCCGGCCTCCTCCAGGAAGTCGGCCTCCTCGTCGGTGGGGTAGAGCACGTGCACGCCGGAGCAGCCCGCGTCTTCTGCGCTCTGCACCGCGGCCTCCAGCAGGGCCCGGCGCAGGACGGAGGCGTCTTCTCCCGGGGCGGTGAGGAAGCGCGGCACGGTCGCGGGGGACAGGGGGCCGCCCACGAGGAGCTTGGGGTAGTACTCCACGCCCAGCTGGGCGGCGGCGTTGGCCCAGCCGAAGTCGTAGATGTATTCGCCCATGCTGTGGAACTTGAGGTAGGCGGGCGCGGCGGCGACCAGCTTCCTGCCCCGCCACAGCGTCAGGTGGTGCGGGGCCCAGCCGGTCTCCTCGGTGGCGCTGCCGCTCTCCTCCATGGCGGACAGCCACGCGTGGCGCACGAAGGGGGGCGCGCCGGGGGCGATGAGCGCGTCCCATTGGGCGGCCGGGACGTCGTGGATGGCATCGAGGATGCGGACCTGGAGCGGGGTGTCGACGGGCACGGGGGCAGTCTTAACGCGAGCCCGCGCCCTTCGCTTCCGTCCGTTCCGCTGGCTGGCGTCCGGGGGAGGGAGCGCGGGACGCCTGCTCGGGTCAGGAGGCCTTCTTGCGGCTGACTTCCTGCGTCCGGGCGGCGAGCACGCGGTGCATGTTCTCTTCGATCCAGGTGGTCAGGCCCTTCACGTGTTCAGCGACCTCCTGGCCCAGGGGGGTGAGGCTGTAGTCCACGTGGGGGGGAATCACCGGGTGGGCCTCGCGCAGCACGAAGCCGTCCTGCTCCAGGGCCTGGAGCGTCTGGGCGAGCATCTTCTCGCTCACCCCGCCCACCTTGCGGCGCAGCTCGCTGAAGCGGTGGGTGCCCTCCTCCCGCAGCGCGATGAGCACCAGCACGCCCCAGCGGCTGGTGATGTGTTCCAGCACCCCGCGCGACGGACACACGGGCGCGTAGAGGTCCCCGCGCTGCTTCACCTTCGCCAGCAGTGTACTGCCCTTGCTTGCCTTCATGATTGACACTTACCACAAGGTACGTACTTACGAAAAGTGAGTACCCCCGTTAGGGTTAGTGCCAGTTCGAATCCACGCGCACGGCGCGGGAAGAAAGAGGCACGGCCATGATCGTCGTCACTGGAGCCACGGGGAAGCTGGGTCGGTTCGTCGTCGAGGGGCTCTTGAAGAAGGTGCCCGCGAACCAGGTCGCCGTGGCGGTGCGCGACCCGGAGAAGGCGAAGGATTGGACGGCGCGCGGGGTGCAGGTGCGCAAGGTGGACTACAGCCAGCCGCAGACGCTGGCGGGGGCGTTCGGGAAGGACGACGTGGTGTTGCTCATCTCCGCGAACGAGGTGGGCAAGCGCTTCCCGCAGCACTCGGCGGTGCTTGAAGCGGCGAAGAAGGCGGGTGTGAAGCGGCTGGCCTACACGAGCGCTCCATACGCGGACACGTCGGGCATCAAGTTGGTGGGGGAGCACAAGGCGACGGAGGAGGCCATCAAGGCGTCGGGGGTGCCGTACACGTTCCTGCGCAATGGCTGGTACTTCGAGAACTACACGGACAACCTGGCGCCGGCGCTGGAGTACGGCGTGGTGCAGGGCAGCGCGAAGGACGGCCGGGTGGCGGCGGCCAGCCGCAAGGACTACGCGGACGCGGCGGTGGAGGTGCTCACGGGCACGGGCCACGAGAACCAGGTGTATGAGCTGGCGGGTGACACGGCCTTCACGCTGACGGAGTACGCGGCGGAGGTGTCGCGCCAGTCGGGCAAGAAGGTGGCGTACGTGGACCTGCCGGTGCCGGAGTACTCGGCGGCGCTGGTGAAGGTGGGGCTGCCGCAGGTGTTCGCGGACATCCTGGCGGACGCGGACGCGGGGCTCGCGAAGGGTGAGCTGTTCAATGACAGCCACACGCTGAGCCGGCTCATCGGGCGGCCCACGACGAAGCTCGCGGACGCGGTGGGCGCGGCGCTCAAGGCGCGCTGAGCCCGGAAACGACGACGGGGGAGCAGTCCCAGAAGGACGGCTCCCCCGCATGACTTCAATTCCGGAACCTCAGGCCGTCTGCGCCCCGCCACTGCTCTGGCGCGCCACTTCGCGCGGCTCCGGGTACACCGCGCGCTGGGGCGTGGTGATGCGGATGACGCCCAGCTTCGACAGCACGCGCATCACCTGCCACGTGGGGTCGATTTCAAAGGCGCGCGCCGCGAAGTTCGGGCTCGCGCCGAACTTGTGGTGGTTGTTCTGGAACAGCTCGCCCATGCACAGCACGTCCACCGGCAGCGTGTTGCGCGACTGGTCGCTGCCCTTGAAGTTGCGGTAGCCGTACTTGTGCCCGCACCAGTTCACGATGGCGCCGTGCACCGGCCCCATCACGAAGTGCACCGGCAAGAGCAGGAACATCCAGGGCGACGTCGCGAACGCCACGTAGAACGCCGTGTACAGGCCCACCCACACCAGCGGCGCCCACCAGGACTGGCCTAGCGTCTTGTCCACGAGCGGCCACTCCGGATACCCACCCTCGAAGCGCGGCTCCGGCTTCACGGTGCCCTTCACGAAGCCGTCGTAGCGCTTCTTCGTGTGCAGCATCATCCGCAGCGCGTCCTTGAAGAAGTGCGGAGAGTGCGGGTCCTTCTCCGTGTCGGAGAAGGCGTGGTGCTCGCGGTGCAGGATGGCGTACGCCTTCGGCGACAGGTACGACGAGCCCTGCACCAGGTAGGTGAGCAGGTGCATCACCTTCTCCGTGCGCGGCCCCATGCTGTACATGCGGTGCGCCGCGTAGCGGTGCTGGAAGAAGCTCTGGAAGAAGACGCAGAGCAGCCAGTGACTGATGAAGAAGATGACGATGGCCATGACTCTCCCGTGCTGTCAGACCAGGGGTAACACTCCGGCTGTCACGGCAATGTCAGCGCTCGTCACGGCGGCGGCAGCGCCCGGCCCCCCGGGCCGCCCCCGGACGACCGACACTGAGCGTCCCGCCTCCCCCCGTGTCCGCTGATGGATAGGGCGCGGTGCGGCAAGGACGTTGCGGCCCGCCGCCAGGGAGGGCAGAACGGCACGCGGCGCGTCACCCGGGGCATGGATCATCCCCCAGTCAGGAGCACACACCGTGGAGCGGGCAGCCATCGTCGGTCTGGACAAGCAGCACGTCTGGCACCCCTACACCGCCATGGCCCAGTACATCGCGGACACCGACCCGCTGGTGGTCGTCCGCGCGGAGGGCGTCTACCTCCATGACGCCGACGGCCGGCGCTACCTGGACGCCAACGGCTCCTGGTGGGTGTCCACCCTGGGACACCGCCACCCCCGCCTGGTGCGGGCCCTCACCGACCAGCTCGGCTGCCTGGCCCACACCTCGCTCGCGGGCATCACCCACGGCCCCGCCGCCCTGCTGGCTTCCGAACTGACCGCGCTGGCCCCCGGCGCGGACCGCGCGGACGTGCCGGCGGAGCAGAAGCTGTCGCGCGTCTTCTATTCGGACAACGGCAGCACCGCGGTGGAGGTGGCCATCAAGATGGCCGCGCAGTACTGGGCCCAGAACGGCCGGCCCCGCCGCACCCGCTTCATCACCCTGTCCGGCGCCTTCCACGGCGAGACGCTGGGCGCCACCAGCGTGGGCGGCGTGTCCGAGTTCCGCGACGTCTTCGGCCCGCTCCTCTTCGACGTGGTGCACGTGCCGTCCCCCGCGGAGGAGGGGGGCCACGCGCGCGCCCTGGCCCAGTTGCGGGCGGCGCTCCAGGCGGATCCGGACGGCATCGCCGGCGTCATCCTGGAGCCCGTCATCCAGGGCGCGGTGGGCATGTGGATGTCGTCGCCGGACTTCGTGCGCGAGGTGCGCAAGGCCACCCGCGACGTGGACACCTTCCTCATCGCCGACGAGGTCTTCACCGGCCTGGGCCGCACCGGCGCCCGCTTCGCGGTGGACCTGGCGGAGGTGGTGCCGGACCTGCTGTGCCTGGCCAAGGCGCTGAGCGGGGGCCTGTTGCCCTTTGGCGCCACGCTCGCGTCGGAGCGCATCTTCGCGGGCTTCCTGGGGGCGAAGGACCGGGCGCTCTATTACGGGCACTCGTACTGCGGCAACCCGCTGGGCGCGGCGGTGGCGCGCGAGGTGCTGGCCGTGTACCGGGACGAGGACGTGCTGGGCCAGGTGCAGCGCAAGGCGCCCCGCGTGAAGGCAGCCTTCGAACGCATGGCCGCCACCCTTCCCGGCCTCGTGCGCCCGCGCGCGGTGGGCATGGTGGGCGCGCTGGACCTGGGCGGCGGGGGCTACTTCGCCAACAGCGGCTGGCGCGTGTACGAGGCCGCCCGCCGCCGGGGCCTGTACCTGCGCCCGCTGGGCGACACCGTCTACATCGCGCCCGCGCTCAACATCCCGGACGCGGACCTGGACGTGCTGCTCGCCGGCGTGGAGGACAGCCTGCGGGAGGTGGCCTCGGGCTGATGCCGGCGGAGGTCCGTTCTGGAAGAGGCGGAGGGTCGGAGCGCTGCGTCCGCTCCCGCCGGTCGGCGCGTGCCTGGAAGCCCCCTGCCGCCCCCTTATGTCGAGCGGCGGGCGGCGTGCGCATTCGTTGATCCAGGCGCCGTGTCGTCTCCAGCCCACCCAGGAGGGAATTCCCATGACTGTCGAAACCCAACGCCCGACTCCGACGAGCGGCACGGGGCCGCCCTCCGGGCTGACGCCGGACAGCGTGGAACCCTTCCGGGCACAGTTGCGGGGAACGCTCCTCCAGCCGGGGGACGCGGGCTACGAGGAGGCCTGCCAGCTCTACAACGCGATGATCCACAAGCACCCGGCCATGGTGGTCCAGTGCGCGGACGCGGCGGACGTCATCGCCTCCGTGAACTTCGCCCGGGAGCGGAAGCTCGAGGTGTCCGTGCGCGGTGGCGGACACAACGGCGGCGGCCTGGGGCTGTGCGACAACGGGCTGGCCATCGACCTGTCGAACATGCGCGGCGTGCGGGTGGACCCCGAGGCCCGCACGGTGCGGGTCGCGGGCGGTGCCGTCTGGGGAGACGTGGACCACGCCACCCATGCCTTCGGGCTCGCCGTGCCCTCCGGCATCATCTCCACCACGGGGGTGGGCGGACTCACGCTGGGAGGCGGCCTGGGCCACCTCTCGCGCCGCTTCGGCCTCACCGTCGACAACCTGCTCGCCGTGGACATGGTGCTCGCTGACGGACGCCTCATCACCGCCAACGCGGAGAAGTACCCGGACCTGTTCTGGGCGGTGCGCGGCGGGGGCGGCAACTTCGGCGTGGTGACGTCGTTCCTCTTCCGGGCCTGTCCGGTGGACACCGTCATCGCCGGCCCCACGCTCTGGCCCCTGGACCGCGCGGAGCAGGTGATGCGCTGGTACCGCGAATTCCTGCCGGCCGCGCCCGAGGACCTCAACGGCTTCTTCGCCTTCATGACCGTGCCGCCCGCGCCTCCCTTCCCGGAGGAGCTGCATCTGAAGAAGATGTGCGGCGTGGTGTGGTGCTACACCGGGGACCCCGCGAAGGCGGACGCGCTGTTCGCCCCCGTGCGAGCGCTCAATCCTGCGCTGTATGGGGTGCAACCCATGCCCTTCCCCATGCTGCAGACCGCCTTCGACGGGCTCTACCCGCCGGGGCTGCAATGGTACTGGCGCGCGGACTTCGTGCGCGAGCTGAGCGACGAGGCCATCGAGCGCCACGTGCAGTTCGCCGAACACCTCCCGTCGATGCACTCCACCATGCACCTCTACCCCGTGGACGGGGCGGTGCACCGGGTGGGCGCGAAGGACACGGCCTTCAGCTACCGCGACGCCCGCTGGTCGGAGGTCATCGTCGGCGTGGATCCCTCGCCGGAGCGGGCGGCGGAGGTCACCGCCTGGACGAAGGCCTACTACGACGCGCTGCACCCCTACTCGGCGGGCGGCGCCTACGTGAACTTCATGATGGAGGAGGGCCAGGAGCGCGTGCAGGCGACCTACCGCGACAACCACCCGGGGCTGGTGGAGGTGAAGAACCGCTACGACCCCACGAACTTCTTCCATTGGAACCAGAACATCCGGCCCAACGTGGAGAAGCCCCCGCGCGTCTCGCATTGAGGCGGGCCGCCGCCGCCTCACGCCCGGGCGTGGGGGCGCAGCGGCAGCTCGATGGTGAAGGTGGCGCCCCGGCCCGCGTCGCTGTCCAGGCGCAGCTGGCCGTGGTGGCCCTCGACAATCTGGCTGGCGATGAAGAGCCCCAGCCCCAGGCCGTGCACGGAGCGGGGCGGCCCGCCGCGCTCGAAGCGCTCGAAGACCCGGGCCTGGTGCTCGCGGGGGATGCCGGGGCCGGAGTCCGCGACGCGGATGGCCAGCTGGCCATCGTGCGGGGCGACCTCGATGCGGATGGGCTGACCGGGCGCGTACTTGATGGCGTTGGACAGCAGGTTCACCAGCACCTGCTCCATGCGCGAGCGGTCCCACCACACGCGCGCCCCGGGCTCCACCCGCAGCTCCACCGCGCAGCGGGCCTGGTCCAACTGCTCCTGGAAGGACTCGACGACCTCCCGCACCAGCTCCGCCGGGTCGCTCTCCTCCAGGTGGAAGTCCAGCTTGCCGGCCCGGATGCGGGAGACGTCCAGCAGTTCGTCCACCAGCCGCGCCAGCCGCTCCACCTGCCGCACCGCCGTGTCCACGGCCGTCGTCATCCTCGCGGGGGACAGGGGCTCGTTGCGCGCGGAGGACAGGCGGCGGCGCGTCACCTCCAGGTGCAGCAGCAGCGCGGTGACGGGCGTCTTCAATTCGTGGGACGCGACGCCCAGGAAGGTGTCCCGCGAGGTGAGGGCGCTTTGGAGGTCCTGCGTGAGGGCTTCCAATTGCCTTCGCGCGCGGACCTGTTCGCTGACCTCCTGCACGGCGACGAGCAGCCCCTGGATGTGGCCCTCCCCGTCGCGCTGCGGGTGGATGTCCACGTCCGCCAGCAGCTCCTTCAGACCGCCCCGGCCGTCCGGCTGCCGCACCGGCACCTCGCGGCCCACGAAGGGCTGGCCCGTGTGGAAGACGTTCTCCAGGTGCTTGAGCAGGACGCCGTGGCCTCCTTTCGGTTGGGCCTCGCGGGCCGGCTTGCCCAGCATGTCCCGGCCCATCAGGCTCGCGAACATCGGGTTGATGACCGTGAACACCAGGTCCGGGCCCGTCATCACGCACATGGCCGCGGGCGCCTGCATGAAGAAGTCGGAGAGCTGCTGACGCGCACGCCCGAGCTGCAGCTGGCTGTCCACCCGGGCCTGCAGCTCGCGCGCGGAGAAGGGCTTCACCAGGTAGTCGTCCGCGCCGGCCCGCAGGCCCTCGATGCGCGCCTCTTCTCCCGCGCGCGCCGACAGGAGGACGAAGGGGATGCCGCGCGTGCGCACGTCCTCGCGCAGCTTCTTCAGGAGGCCGAAGCCATCCAGCCGGGGCATCATCACGTCGCTCAGGATGAGGTCCGGCAGGGTCGCGAGCGCCGCTTCGAAGGCCGCTTCGCCATCCCCCACCGCGTGCACGTCCCACTGCGGGGACAGCAGGCTGCTCACATACGCGCGCATGTCCGAGTTGTCGTCCGCGACGAGGATGCGCCCGCGTCCCGGCGGCCGCCCGAGCCCCGCGCCCAGGTGCCCCAGCGCCGTGCCTGGATCCACGCACGAGGCCTGTCGCGGCGCCGGCGGCGGGAGGGTGTCCGGCGCGTCCGGGAGCCACCGCAGGGCCTCCTCGCTGAAGGCCGAGCCCAGCTTGCCCGCGTGCGCGTCACCGCGTGTCGCCTGCACGTTCGCCGCGGGCAGGTGCGCGCTTCCCAGCGGCAGCTCCACGAAGAAGGTGCTGCCCACGTCCTCCTCGCTCTGCACGCCCAGCGTGCCGCCGTGCAGCTTCACCAGCTCCTGGATGAGCGCCAGCCCGATGCCGGTGCCCTCGTGCGTGCGTCCCCGGGAGGTCTCCACGCGGTGGAAGCGCTCGAACACGCGCGGCAGCTCCGCCTCCGGGATGCCGGTGCCGGTGTCGCGCACGGTGAGCCGCGCCCGGTCGCCCTCGCGCATGAGCCGCACCGTGACGCCGCCCTGGAGCGTGAACTTGAAGGCGTTGGAGAGCAGGTTCAGGACAACCTTCTCCCACATGTCCCGGTCCACGTAGACGGGCTCGCCCACGTCCTGCACGTCCACGGTGTACGTCAGGCCCGCCTTCTCCATCGCGGAGCGGAAGACGCTGGCCAGGTCCTCGGTGAGCCGCCCCAGGTCCGTGGGGTGGAAGCTCGCCTTCACCCGCCCGGCCTCGATGCGTGAGAAGTCCAGCAGCGAGTTGACCAGCTTGAGCAGGCGCAGCGCGTTGCGGTGGGTGAGCTCCTGGCGCGCGCGCTGGGCGGGCGGCAGCGGGGTGGAGGTGTCCGTGAGCGACTCCTCCAGCGGGCCCAGGATGAGCGTGAGCGGCGTGCGGAACTCGTGCGACACATTGGAGAAGAACGCTGTCTTCGCCCGGTCGATGGCGGCCAGCGCCTCCGCGCGCTGCGCTTCCGCTTCGTAGGCGCGCACGTTCACCACCGCCGTGGTGACGGTGCCCTGCAACTGTTCGTAGAAGCTCCGGTACGCGTCATCCAGCGCGCGCCGGGGGCTCACGCCCGCCACCAGGTAGCCGAAGGGCTCCGTCATGCCCGCGGGACACAGCGGCAGCACGCGCGCGTGCGCGGGCGGCTCCTCGTACGGGCCACACGTCACGCCGTCGTCCAGCGCGCCCGGGACGTCCACCGCGCGCGGCTCCGACGTCGCGCTGTCGGTGAAGGGCCATGGCCCGTCCAGCCCCGTCTCCTCCGGGCTCCACGCACTGCCCCGGGGCAGGCCCATGGCACCCGCGAGCCGCACGCGCGGCGGGGCTTCGTCGCGGCGGTAGAAGAGGAGGAAGGGCACGTCGAGCGCGGCGTCCGGCTGGAGCTGCGACAGCGCCTCGCCGATGTCCTCCACCGTCTTCACCTTGCCCAGCAGGGCGGACAGCTCGCGCAGCGTCTGCGTGCGCCGCGCGCTGAGCATCTTCTCGGTGACTTCGGTGATGGGGTGGAAGAGCCCGCCCACGGTGCCGGACTCGTCGCGGATGGGGCTGAAGGAGAAGGTCATGAAGGCCTCCTCCAGGTAGCCGTACCGGTCCAGGAACATGCGCTGGTTCTCGATGTAGGAACCCGTGCCGGCGCCCGCCTTCTCGAACGCGCCGCCCACCACCGGCAGCGCCGTGGCCCAGCAGTCGCGGAAGGGCTGCCCCATGGACTCCGGATGCTTGGCGCCGCAAATGGGCCGGTAGCTGTCGTTGTAGATTTGAACGCGCTCCGGCCCCCACGCGATGAGGATGGGGAAGGTGGAGGACAGGCACAGGCTGACGGTCGTGCGCAGGCTCTGCGGCCAGGTCTCCACCGGACCGAGCGGCGTGCGCGACCAGTCCATGGCGCGGATGAGCTTCCCCATCTCGCCGCCGCCGGAGAGCCAGTCCATCCCGGCTCCGGAGGACAACACCCCCCCTGACCCGCCTTGCGTGGTGCTGTCCTGTTCCATGTCTCCTCGGGAGGCGGGAGCCTGGCGTTCGCCGGCAGGGGCGAGGCGAGGCGGTGTCTCCGGCGCGTCACTTCAGGAGAACACGCCCCGTGGATATCGAAATCGTGGAGGCCCTGCCGCGCCACCCTCTTCGGAGTGTGTGCTTGTTTGCTCCCACGCAGGGTGGGGTGAGGCCGACCGCTGCGTCAGGCGGGTGCGCGGTCGCGTTGGCGCTCGCGCACGTGGCGCACGCCGAGGAAGAGCAACAGCGCGGCCACGCCCAGCAGCGCGATGAAGTGCTCCACCCGACCCACCCCCTTCGCCACGCGGTCCACGCTGGCGGAGCCCACGTAGCCCAGCAGCACCACCAGGGGGGAGCTCAGGCACAGCGCCAGGCCGTCCCACAGCAGGAAGCGGCGCAGGGGCATGCCTTCGGCCGCGGCCATGGCGAACACCGGCACGCGCAGCACGGACATGAAGCGGCCCACGAAGACGACGCGCGGGCCGTGCTTCGCGTACAGGGCCTGGATGCGCGCGCGGCGCTCCGGGGGGAACAGGCGGCGGGTGCGCGGGTGCGTGTACAGGGCCTGTCCCAGGCGCCGGGTGGTGAGGAAGAGCACGGTGTCGCCGCACAGCACGCCCAGGAAGCACAGGGCCATTGCCACCGGCAGCGGCATCAGGCCGCGGTGCGCGAGCACCCCCGCGGCCAGCTGGACGATGTCCTCCGGGAACGGCAGCCCCAGTCCTCCCGCCACCAGCACCAGGAAGATGAGCGGTCCCGAGCCGTGGGTGAGCAGGAGCTGGAGCGGCGAGGCCATCAGGACTCCATGGGAAGCACCGCCGTGCCACGGCGCTCCTGGCGGAAGAGGAGGACTTCCCGGACGATGATCTGCACCGTGGCCGCCACCGGCACCGCGACCACCGCGCCGACGATACCGGCCAGTTCCACACAGAAGAGGACGGCCAGCAGCGTGAGCAGCGGGTTGACGTGCACGGTGCGCTTGAAGACGAGCGGCGCCATGACGTTGCCCTCCAGCTGGCCGTACAAGAGGAAGTAGACGAACACCGCCAGCGCCTTCCACGCGCCCCCGGTGACGAGCGTGAGCAGCGTGATGAGGCCGCCCGCGATGATGGGGCCCGCGTAGGGCACGAGGCTGGAGAAGCCGCTGGCGACCCCCAGCGGCAGGTAGAAGGGCATGCCCAGCACGGCCAGCATCGTGGTGGTCAGCGTGGCGTTGATGGCGCAGATGAGGGTGATGCCGGACAGGTAGCCGCCCGTCGCGGTGTAGATGTTGCGCAGCACGCGCACGTACCGCATGCGGTGGTCGGGCCGGGACAGCTCCAGCAGGCGATTGAGCACCCCGCCGCCGAACACCAGCATGAACACCACCAGGAAGAAGACGGTGAGCATGCCGCCCAAGAGGCCCACCACGCCGCCAATGGCGCTCATCAGCAGCTCCGGCAGCGGGCCGGCGAGCGCCGGGGTGGCCTCCTCCAGGCGCTCATTCCAGCCCAGGCTGTGCAGCCGCAGGTTGAGCGCGCGCAGGATGCCGGTGCCCCGCACCTGCCGCCACAGCTGCGGCCACTGCGTGACGAGCGCGTCCACCTGCTCCACCAGGTCCGGAATCACCAAGAGGCCCAGCGCGGACACCGCCAGGAACAGCGCCAGCAGCACCAGGGCGATGGCCAGCCACCGCTTGAGGCCGCGCTTCTCCAGCCGCGACACCCCGTGCTCCAGCGACAGGGCGAGCAGCGCCGCGATGCCCGTGAGCGTGAGCGCCACGCGCGTCTTGACGACGAGCGTCGCCAGGATCATCACCCCCAGCACCGTGAAGCACACGGTGAGCACCGTGCGCAGCGTGACCTGGGAACGCTGCTCCAGCCTGACTTCGGGTTCAGCCACCGGTTCGACTCCCCAACGGGGGCCACCGTCTTCGGGCCCGTGTCCTGCGGATGCGACATCCCTCGCCTGACGGCAACCGTCCTCGTCTCCCAAGTGTGTGCGCCGGGGGCGCCTCCGGGCCAGGTGTCCGGCGGCGGACATCCGGCGCTGCCGCAGGAGCGTTCACGGGAGGCAATCGCGGCGCGCCCGGTTCGTCCCCCGCACAGCGCGGAAAGCCGCCGGTCGTCCGTCCCCGGAAGGCGGGCGTGCGTCCTCAAGGCGACGGCCGTGCCGCGCCGCGTCCGGCAGCGGACGGGCCGGAGGGTCCTGGGAAACCAGGACAGCACGCTTTGCGGGGCCCACGCGTCAGACCGGGATGGGAACCTTCGTGGGGAGGGGACCTTCGCGGGATGGGAGAGGACACCATGAAGAAGATGGGTGAGCAGGAGCTGGACGGGATGCGGCGGGAGGCTCGCGAGACGGAGGCCCGGTGGCGGGTGCTGGCGGCGAAGCTGACGGAGCTGGGCGGCGAGGCGATGGACGCTCAGTTGCTGGTGACGTTCCGGGGTGCGCGCGACGCGGGGGCGGTGCCGCCGGACGCGGGATTTTTCCTGGTGGCGCACATCCTCACGGCGATGGCGGACGAGGCCATCGCGGAAGACCCGCGCGTGCGGATGCGGGCCGGGGAGCTGGACGCGATGGAGCGCGAGTACGGCCTCACGGGGGAGGGCTGGCCGGAGGGGGACATTCCTCCGGAGGACTGGGAGGCGCTGTGCGTGGAGTACGAGCGGGCGTGTGACGAAGCGCGCGCCGCGTTCTTCCGCGCCTACGGCGAGGAGGAGATGGCGCGGCTGTACCTGGACCAGCGCGTCACCTTCCACCACCGCTTCGAGAGCGGGCGGCGCTTCTTCCACGGGCTGCCCATGCTGCCGGAGCTGCTTCACTGAAAGCGTGGGGGAGGGGGCGGGCCCCGTGAGGGTCCGCTCCGGTTCGCGTGGGGTCCGCTACACTCCGCCGCCGCGGTTCTGCGCGGAGGCGGTGGATGCGAGCGGGAAGCCTGGGCCTGGTGGTGGGGTGCCTGTTGTGGAGCGCGCTTTCGGCCGGGGCCGCGCCGCCCGTGCCGGCTCCCGCGCGTCCGGAGTCGGGCGCGGTCTACGACGCGCTCCAGCGCACGGTGCGCATCAAGCAGGTGGCGTTGTCTCCGGACGGGGCGCGGGTGGCCTGGGTGGAGTCGGTGCCGGTGACGGAGGGCGCCCGCGCGGAGTCCACGCGGCTCCAGGTGCTGGAGCGGGCGCAGCCGAAGCGGCCCCCCTTGCGCATCACCGCGTCGAAGGACGGAGCGCCGTGCGCGGAAGGGTCGCTGGCGTGGAGTCCGGATGGGAAGCAGCTGGCGTTCCTGTCCACGGCGGGGGAGGGCTCGGCGCGGCAGCTCTACGTGGTGGACGCGACGGGGACGTCGGTGCCCGCGCGCAGGCTCACGACGGTGAAGGGCGTGGTGGCCACGCCGAAGTGGTCGCCGGATGGGAAGTCGGTGGGGGTGCTCGTCATCGACGGCGCGGAGGACGCGCAGGGGCCGCTGGGGCCGGCGGCGCGTGAGACGGGCGTGGTGCGGGAGTCCTCGCCGGTGAAGCGCTTCGCGGTGGTGTCGGTGGAGGACGCGCGGCTGCGCTTCGTGTCGCCCGCGGGCCTGTTCGTCTACGAGTACGCGTGGAGTCCGGATGGGGCCCGCGTGGCGCTCACGGCCGCGCCGCCGCCGGGGGACGCGAACTGGTGGGTGGCCCGCGTGTACGCGGTGGAGGCGGCGACGGGGGAGACGTCGCTGTTGCATGCGCCCACGTGGCAGGTGGCGGAGCCCGCGTGGAGTCCGGATGGGAAGCAGCTCGCGTTCATCGAAGGGTTGATGAGCGACGAGGGCAACACGGGCGGAGACGTGTGGGTGGTGTCGGTGCCGGAGCGGCTGGCGGCGAAGGTGCGGCCCGGGGACAAGGCGGTGTTTGCTTCGCGTGTCCCGCCCGCGCGCAACCTGACGGACGGGGTGAAGGCGTCCGCGACGGACCTGTTCTGGCCCACGCCGGAGCGGCTGGTGTTCGCGGCGCAGGTGCAGGGGGAGTCCGCGCTGGTGGCGCTGTCCCCGAAGGCGGCGGAGCTCACGGTGTTGTGGAAGGGCCCGGAGCACGTGGCGGTGTCGCTGGCGCGCGACGGCGTGACGAGCGCGGTGGTGCGCGACACGTTCACGCAGCCGCCGGAGGTGTGGACGGGGCCGGTGGGGTCGTGGACGCAGGCGACGCGGCTCAACGCGGACGTGCGGGTGTCGGTGGGGGACGTGCGCAGCGTGACGTGGACGAGCGACGGGCGGCAGGTGCAGGGCTGGCTGGTGCTGCCCCCGGGCTCGGCGGACGTGAAGGGCCGCAAGGTGCCCATGGTGACGGTGGTGCACGGCGGGCCGGCGGCGGGGGTGACGCCGTCATTCAACCCGCAGACGGCGCTGCTGTCCGCGCGGGGCTACGCGGTGTTCCTGCCCAACCCGCGCGGCAGCTACGGCCAGGGGGAGGCGTTCGTGCAGGCCAACCGCCGCGACTTCGGCCACGGCGACTTCCGCGACGTGCTGGCCGGGGTGGACGCGGTGCTGGCGTCGGCGCCGGTGGACCCCGCGCGGCAGGGCATCACGGGGTGGAGCTACGGCGGCTTCCTGACGATGTGGGCGGTGACGCAGACGCAGCGCTTCCAGGCGGCGGTGGCGGGCGCGGGCATCGCGAACTGGCAGAGCTACTACGGCACGAACCACATCGACACGTGGATGCTGCCGTACTTCGGCGCGTCGGTGTACGACGACCCGGAGGCGTACGCGCGCTCGTCGCCCATCAACGCGGTGAAGCAGGTGCGCACGCCCACGCTGGTGCTGCACGGCGAGCGGGACGTGGAGGTGCCGGCGTCTCAGGGCTATGAGTTCCACAAGGCGCTCAAGGCGCTGGGGGTGAAGACCCAGCTCGTCATCTACGCGGACGAGGGCCATGGCTTCCGCAAGCCGGAGCACCAGAAGGACCGGCTCTTGCGCACGCTGGACTGGTTCGACGCGAACCTGACGCCAGTGGTGCCGCCTGCGGCGCCCAAGGTGCGGGCGCCGGCGCGTTAGGGAGCCTGTTGAGGCCCGCGCTTCAAAGTTCCGCGAACAGGTCGACAGCCGCCTGGGCCAGCAGTTCCTTTTCGTCCAGCTCAAGGCTCGTCGCGAAGTTGATGACGTCCTGGGGGCCCGGCGCGCTGGCATTCCAAAAGAGGGTGAGCAATCGATTGCGCAGGGCTCGTCCCTCCTCTCCGGCCTGTTGCAGCGATGCGCGCACTGTTTCGCTGCCCACCAGCTTGACGTAAGCGAACATGTCGAAGCTGTCCTTGGTCGCGTCAGGTCGATGCTGACGCTTGGCGCGCTCCTTCATCGCGAGGAAGCCCGTGGCATCCGGCAGGTGGATCCCCACGGACTTGCCCTCGATGGTGAGTTCCAGCCGTCGCTTTCGGCGGAGCGCCAGCCTCGCATCTGGCAGGAGCGTCATGGTCGTGGGAAGGGTCAAGGGCTCGACGTCTTCAATGGGCGCGAAGAGGTCGAAATCCATGGGCCCGCCGGGCAGGTCTTTCGACCAGCGGAAGGTTCGGTTTCTCTTTGCATACCCACGCTGCGCAAGAATGGTCGGAAGCTCATTGTCCATTCCCCCATTGCCGTTGATGTCGATCAACAGATCCGACTCGAACGAAAAACCTCGTTCGACCACCGTCCCGGTGTCTGTCTCGATGGCGATGACACCTGTTCCGCCCCGCTGGATGGACTCCATCGCGAGAACCTGTCCCCCGATGAGGAGCACCTGGAACCCGTAGCGCTCCAAATGGAGCGTCAGTTCGCCCAACTCACCCAGGATCTCGTCGAACCTTTCCTTTTCTGTCATGTCGGCTCGTCCGAAAGGGGCAGGGCCTGTGCGAAGCGCCGCACGAGTTCTTCCGCCTGCTCAGGTCCCCTTCCGCCACTTCGCTGGAAGTCCACGGCCAACTGCGGCAGCGCGACCCCTGGCCCGTGCGGGAGCGATCTTGGCGCATGGTACACGCCCCCCACCTCGGTCTCCGCGGCGGCCTCCGCGCGAAGTACCCAGAAATTATGAGGTGTCATCCTGCGCAGTCCAAAGGCGGAGATACCGGCCTCCAGTGAGCCCGACAGATAGAGCCCATGGGGCAATCCAGAGACGAATCGCTCGTCGGGAAGCAATGCGCTTGCCAGCGTGAAGATGGAGCGAATGCCCTGGGACGCAAGGAGGGAGTGGCCCTTGTGGAGTTGCTCGGGCGTCGTGGAAGGGGCGTTGAATCCCTCCCGCGAGACGGCGGTCGGCCTGCCACTCTCCAGCCACGCATTCAGCAAGGGCACCGGTTCCCGCAGATGGAAGCCAGCGCTCCGGCTCCCCAACGCGTATCCCCCATGGACGTAGCCCTCGACGACGAGCCTCTTGATGACGCCATGTGCATAGGCGTAACTCGTCTGGGTCATCTGCGCGAGCGCGAGAATCGTCCATCGCTTCGCCGGTGACTGAAGCAGGACGCGCACGATCCGGCATCCCTTGCCGTGGAACAGCGGTTCACGAGGACTTCGTTTCGTCGGTTCGCGCCCTTGAACACGAATGAACGTGCTGCCCGTGCGAAGGAAGAACGTCCCACGCTGATCGACCAGGGCCAACTCTTCACGTTCGCAGGCCTCGATCACGTTGGAAGACGCCGAGTCCGTTACGAGCATTGGCATGCGGAAAGAGGGCAGGGAGCGAGCGTTCGAATCTCTTTGCCGAAGATGGTCACTCAGGACGTGAAGCTTCTTCCGCTGGTTCAGCACATCCACCGGGAACAGCGGAGCCCGGTACCCCATCAGCACGGGCACACGCGCCTCTGGCAGCCGTATCTCCGCGAGGTCGTAGATGGATTCTCCTCCAGGACCCACGCGAGGCACGACGACTGCCTCCTGGCGTACCAACTCGACGCCACGAGGGAGTGGCGGTGGGTTTTTCCAGAATTCCTCTCTAAAGTTGGAGTTTTCGCGCTTCATTCAATTTTGTCGATAATGCGCTGAGTGCGGCAAAAGGCACGGCAAAATTACCAGAATCAGCCCATTATCGACAGAATTAGAGGAGCCGACCACGCTGCACCGCATTGGCGGGTGGGGCGCTCAGGGACCGCCGCGCAGACCGGTTTCGGGGGCGGCCACGAGCGAGGTGAGCACGTGGTCGCGCCACCTGCCGTCGAGCAGCAGGAAGTCGCGCGCGTAGCCCTCCACGACGAAGCCCAGGCGGCGCAGCACGGCGGCGCTGCGCAGGTTCTCCGGCAGGTGGCTGGCCTGGACGCGGTGCAGGCCCATGGCGCTGAAGGCGTAGTCACAGACGGCCTGCAGGGCCTCGGTCATCAGGCCCTTGCCTTCGTGACGGTGGTCCAGCCCGTAGCCGATGTCCGCCGCCTGGAGGGGACCCCGCCGGATGTGCGTGAGCGCGACACTGCCCAGCACGGGGGCGAGCGAGATGGGCTGGCCCCGGGGCAGCAGGAACACGCGCAGGGACACGTCGTGGCGGAAGTCCTCGCGGTCCTGCGCCAGGCGCGTGCGCCAGTAGGCGGTGGAGAAGAAGGTCGCCGGTCGGTCCGGTGACACCGGCCCCAGGTGCTGCTTGTTGGCCAGGTGGTACGTGAGCACGCGCTCCGCCGCGTCGGGAGGCAGCAGCATCAGGTGCAGGCGCTCGGTGGTGAGCAGGAGGGGCGACTTGTCGGTCGACATGGCGGGGCCGGACTTCAAGGGTAACGCGCTCCCTCGGGTCGCGCGCGTGCGAAGCGCGGACGAAAAGAAGAAGGTCCCCACCCGCGTGGGATGGGGACCCGAGGTTCCGGTTCAGGGGCCGCGAAGCGGCGTTACTCCCCGTGGTCCTGTGGCTGCTCGGGCGCCTGTTCCTGCGCGCCGCTGCCGCCGGTGCCCTGATCCGGGGCCGGACTCTGGTGGTCGATGCCCGCGCCGTGCGGCTTCGGCTCCGTCCCGCTGCCGCCGGGCTGCGGCTGCGCGTTCTGGCCGCTCTCCTTGTCGCTCGCACCCGGAGGCTGCGCGCCGCTGCCGCCGACGCCGCCGGAGCGCGAAGGCTGCGCGCCCGCCACGTTGCGCTCCACCACGATCTCCACGCGGCGGTTGTTGGCGCGGCCCTCCGCCGTGGCGTTGCTCGCCACCGGCCGGTTCTCACCCATGCCCCGGATGTTGATGCGGTCCGAGGGCACGCCCTGGTTGATGAGGAAGTCGCGCACGCTCTCCGCGCGCCGCTCCGACAGTTGTTCGTTGTAGGTGTCCGTGCCGCGCGAGTCCGTGTAGCCCTCGATGAGCAGCGGGTTCTTCGACTCCTTGAGCGCGGTGGCCACGTCGCTCAGCCGGTCCCGCGCCGCGGGCAGCAGGTCCGTCGCGTTCGTCGCGAACAGCACGCTGCCCGACAACGTCACCACCGTGCCGCGCGCCTCCTCCCGCACCTTCACGTCCTTGTCCTGCAACTGCGTCAGGGCCGTGGACGCGCGCTGCTCGGCCTGGAGCCGCGCCTGGCGCTCCCGCTCCAGCTCCTGCGTGCGCTGCTGCAGCTCCTGGTTGAGCTGCGCCATGCGCTGCGCTTCCGCCTCCTGCTGCTGACGCGTCTGCGCTTCCGCCGTGCGCAGGCGGTCGGCTTCCTGCTGGCGCTGGGCATCGTACTGCTGCCGCTGCTGCTCGTATTGCAAGCGCTGCTGCTCGTACCGGGCGCGCTCCTCCTCCTGCTGCTTCGTGAGCGTCTGCGAGCGCGCCTCCTGCTGCTGACGCAGGGCCTGTTCCGCCTGGGCCCGCTGCTGCGCGGCCAGGTCCGCCTGCCCCCGGGCCTCCGCGATCTCCGCCTTGCGCAGGGCCACGTACGCCAGCGACCGGGTCTTCACGGAGCCACTGCTCTCCGCGTACTCGTTCTCCGCCTCCTGCAATGCGGCGCGGGCCGCCGCCACGTCCGCGGGACGCTCGCGGCCCTCGGCACTGCGCGACACCTCTTGGTACGCGGAACGTGCCGCGGTCAGCTCACTGGGGGGCGAGCTGTGGGCGCACCCCACCGCGAGCGCGGAGGCTCCAGCGAATGCCAACCATCCAAATTTCCAACGCTGCATGACGCTCTCCTCACAGGCAAAAGGGGATGGAACTCAAGGCTGACCACTGCGCAGGGACTCGAGCTGCTCGGAGGTCCGCCGCGCCTCGTTCTGCATGGGCACCGCGCGGGCCAGGGCCGACGCGAGGTCCGCGTCCGCCGCGGCCTGGCGGAAGCGCAGCTCCGCGGCCGCCTGCTCACCTTCCTGGACCAGCCGCTCACCGTCGGAGATCTGCTGCCGGGCGAACTCCAGGTGTCGGGCGGCCTCCGGGATGTTCGGGGCCTGCGAATTCTCAGCCGAGCGCAAGGCCGCTTCGGCCTGGACGCGTTGCTGATGGGTGGCGGTCGTAATCACCTGCTTGCCCGCACAGCCAACGGTGGCGAAGCAAAGCAGGGCAGCAGCGAACAGCTTCGGGCGCATGGGTCACCTCAAGTCAAGCCGGGTGGCGGGAGTGCTGGGACGCACCGGCGGCCCAGGGGGAGTCGGTCAGAAAATGGGTGCCCTCCGTCCACTCGGCATCGGCGCCCCATTCCCGACAGGCTTGCTGGCCTAGGGGGTTGACAGGCGTCGTGTAGGGAACGAGGCGCACAGGCAGGAGAAGCCCCGCGGCTCCCTTTCGGGCCACCCGGCCGAACGGGTTGCTGGCCGTGCGGCGGGAGGGACGCTAGAGGGGGAACATGCGCCTGCACCTCGTGGACGGCACGTATGAGCTGTACCGGGCCCACTACTCGCCCCGGCCGGGCACCACCTCCCCGGACGGGCGTGACGTGAAGGCCACGGCGGGGGTGATGGATTCACTGCTCGCGCTGTTGCACGACGAATCCGAGGCCGTGACCCATGTGGCGGTGGCCTTCGACAACCCCATCCGCTCGTTTCGCAACGCGCTGTTCGCTGGCTACAAGGGGGACGAGGGCGTGCCGCCGGAATTGCGCGCGCAGTTCGACCTGGTGGAGCACGCGGTGGAGGCGCTGGGCGTGCGCGTGTGGTCCATGAAGGACCATGAGGCGGACGACGCGCTCGCCACGGCGGCGGCGCGCTGGGCCGGCGAGGTGGAGCAGGTGCGGCTGCTCACGCCGGACAAGGACCTGGGCCAGTGCGTGCGGGGCCAGCACGTGGTGCAGGTGGACCGGCGGCAGCAGAAGGTGATGGACGCGGAAGCGGTGAAGGCGAAGCTGGGCGTGGCCCCGGAGAGCGTCCCGGACCTGCTGGCGCTGATGGGGGACGACGCGGACGGCATCCCCGGGCTGCCGGGCTTCGGGGCGAAGGGTGCGGCGACGGTGCTCCAGGCCTACGGGCACCTGGAGGCCATCCCGGACAGCGCGGCGGAGTGGACCGCGAAGCCCCGGGGGGCGGACAAGCTGGCGGCGACGCTGAAGGCGCACCGCGAGGACGCGCGGCTGTACCGGACGCTGGCCACCCTGGTGGAGGACGCACCGCTGCCGGGCACGAAGTCGCTGGCGGACCTGGAGTGGAAGGGCGTTCCGGAAGCGCGCTTCAAGGCGTTCTGTGAAGGATTGGGATTGAAGACACTCCAGCGCCGACCGAAGCGCTGGGCGGTCTGACGAGGAAGCCATGAGCATCGAATTGAAGCCGCCGTCTTCGGATGACTGGGTCCCCACGCTGGAGGACACGCCCTTCACACGGATGGGAGGCGAGGCGGCGGTCCACGCGCTGGCGGAGGCCTTCTACGACGTGATGGACGCGGAGGAGCCGGCGCTCGCGCACGTCCACGAGCTGGATGCCGAGGGCAAGGTGAACCGGGGCACGCGCGAGCGCTTCGGCATGTTCCTGGTGGGCTGGCTGGGCGGCCCGCAGCACTACAGCGCGACGCACGGCCATCCCCGGTTGCGCATGCGCCACGGCCATGTGCCGGTGGACCTGTCGATGCGGGATGCGTGGCTGCGCTGCATGCACAAGGCGATGGACCGCCAGGGCGTCACGGGCGGCCTGCGCCGCTTCCTGGATGACCGCTTCGCCCACACGGCGAACTTCCTGCGCAACACCGAAGGGTGAGGCTCTGGCGAAGGGTGAGGCTCCGGCGGGCGGCTGGAGCTCCCCGGCCCGTGGCGTAGAATCCCGCCATGCGCACGCAGCCGCGGCCCCCGCGTCCTGAAGCCGCTTCCGACGTCGAGGTCGTGTCCACGCCGTCCGTCGACGAGCTCGTGCCCCTGTTCGAGCAGGCCCTGGCGGATGCCACCAGCGCGTCGAGCAGCCGGCAGGTCGGGGCCCTCAATGCGTGCATCGACCGGATGAGTCGGACGGAGGACCCGGAGAAGCTCGCGCCCGTCCTGCATGTGCTCCTCGCGAAGGACGGGGTGAACCGACTGGTGGACGAACAGGGTGTGCCCGTTGGCATCGCCGCCACCCGGGCGCTGCTGGCCCTGTCCTATCCGCATCCGCTGGAGGTCTCTCCGGAGCGGCTGGAGACCCTGCGCCAGTTCGACGACTTCATCGTGCCCCCGGCCCCGAGCGGGAAGCTGTTCTTCGTGCTGGCGGTGGCGGCCCTGTCCCAGGCGATGTTCTTCGTCATCTCGCATGACAGCCCCTACTTCGAAGGGCTCAGCGCGGACGTCCTCGCGGGAATGGATCCGGCATCCCTGCCGCCCCCCACCCTCTGGGAGCAGATGAAGGACGGCCTGGGGCCCTTCTGGCGGGTCGTGAAGCCCGCGGTGCCGTGGATCCAGTTCATCGCGAGTGCCCTGGGCTATCTCTTCGCTGTCGCCATCGCGGACACGGCCAGGGAGCGGCTCCTGGCCCGGCGCGGGTTCGTGGTGCTGGGATTCCTGGGGCTGGCGGCGGGCTTCCTGTTGCCCCTGCGTGGTGCCCAGCCCCTGGGCACCTTCGCCTCCGCCGTCGGAGCCCTGCTCGCGGCGCACAACCTGCCGAAGCCCATCGACCGACGGACCGCCTGAGTGCCCGCCTGCCCTTCGGTGGCCAGACGGACGGGGCGCCCCCACCCTCTTCTTTTCACCAGCAGGGACCCGCTGCTCAAGGCCACGGGTCCGGACGGGGGTTGGGACAGATGCGCTCGAACAATGATGTCTGGAAGGCGGCGGGCTTTGGTGTGTTGGCGGGCATGCGGACCCTGACCGCGCCCGCGTTCCTCGCGGCCTCGCTGTCGCACAAGCCGAGCCGCGTCCTGAAGCGGGCCCTGCCCGGCCTCACGTCTCCGAAGACGGCCCGCAAGCTGGGCCTGATGGCGTTTGGTGAGATGGTGGCGGACAAGTCGCCCAACGCCCTGCCGCGCATCAGCCCCAAGGTCATCGCTGGCCGCATCCTCGCCGGGGCCATCACCGGCGCCGCGGTGTCGCGCGAGCGCAAGGGCGCCAAGGTCGGACTGGCCCTGGTGGGCGCGGCGGCGGCCATCGCCTCCAGCTACTTCTTCTACGGCTTCCGCACGCTCGCGTCGGACAAGCTGAAGGTGCCCAACCTGCTCGCGGGCCTCATCGAGGACGGCCTCGCGCTGGCCCTGGGCTCGCGCCTCTCCGGCCAGCTTCGTTAGCGCCTGCCCGGCTCACCTCGGCGCCTTGCCGGCGGTGAGCCGCGCCTCCAATCGCTCCAGCACCGCGTGCTCGGCCCGCGCCCGCTCCGCCAGGGGCGCGAAGAGCAGCCGCGAGCGCAGGCCCATGCCCTCGGTCAGCTCGAACTTGCGCAGGTCCTCCGGCAGCGCGAGCAGCACCTCGCCCAGCGGCCGCACCCGGTGCAACTGGTAGGAGCCCGCGGCCTCCAGGGCGCGCACCACGTCGGCCTCCGGTTCCGCGCGCGCCAGGGCCTCGCGGGCCTTGGCTTCGTAACGCAGCCCCGCTTCCACCCGCTCCTCCAGGTCCGCGAGCACCGCGGCCGAGGTGCGTTGGGCCTCCCTCAAGAGCCGCAGCGGATCCAACGCCCGCTCCACCCGGCGCCGCACCGCCGGAGACGGAGCCCGCGCGCGCCCCTCCACCCGCGACAGCACCGCGTCGCGGTAGCTCGCCGCGAAGCAGACCACGAACAGCGCCTCCTCCAGCGGCGCCCGTTCGCGCGCGGCCAGTCCCTCCGAAAGCGAACCCAATCCCTCTCCGGTGAGCACATACCGGCGCCCCCGGGGCAGTCCCTTCACCGCCGCCCCCGTGCTGGCTTCCGCATGGCCGCCGCGCACCAGCCGCTCCAGCGTCCGCCGCACCTGCGTGAGGTCGATGTCCTGCGAGGGCCGGGTGACGTCGTGCTCCACCCAGTTGGTGAACAGCAGGAAGAAGAAGCGCACGTCCGACACGCGGAAGCCGCCCGCCCGCGCTCCGGCCCCATGCGCCGCGAGCAGGGCCGCCTGCACGAAGGTCGCCTGCGTGTCGATGTAGCCCAACCGCGCCGTCAGCGTGCTGTTCCGCGCCATGGGCCCAAGGATGCCAGCACCTGTCGCCGCCGTCGCCATCCTCCCTGGTGACAGTGTCAGTCCGCGCGAAGGCCAGGAACGAAAGGCTCACGCGTATGAGTCTTCAACCCGCCATTCCGGAGGATTTCCATGCTGCCCTGGCTCCTGGCCATCGCCGTCGTCTGCTTCCTCGTCGAACAGCGCTTCCACGGGTGGAAGCTGCCGCGCGTGCGCGGGTGGCACCTGCGCGTGGTGGTCATCAACCTGGCGCAGGTGGGCGTGGTGGTGCTCGCCGGGTACACCTGGGACAAATGGCTCTCCGCCTACTCGCTCTTCCACCTGTCCCGGCATGTGGGCCCGGTGGTGGGCGGGGTGCTGGCGTACCTGGTGGCCACGTTCATCTTCTACTGGTGGCATCGCGCCCGGCATGAGGTGGACGTGCTCTGGCGGCTGTTCCATCAAATCCATCACAGCCCCCAGCGGCTGGAGGTCATCACCAGCTTCTACAAGCACCCGCTGGAGATGATGGCCAACAGCATCATCAGCGGGCTGCTCGTCTACACGGTGCTGGGTTTGAGTCCGGCGGCGGGCGCCATCTACACGGCCTGCTGCGCGCTGGGCGAATACTTCTATCACACCAACATTCGCACCCCGAGGTGGGTGGGCTGGTTCTTCCAGCGTCCGGAGATGCACCGGATACATCACGAGCACGGCAAGCACCGCGACAACTACGGCGACCTGCCGCTGTGGGACATGCTGTTCGGCACCTACTCGAACCCCGCGACCTGGGACGCCACCTGCGGCTTCGATGACGCCCGCGAGCAGCGGCTGGGGGCCATGCTCCTCTTCCGGGACGTGCACCGTTCCTGAGCGGTGGCACACTGGCGCCCCCCGCTTCATTCGTGAGGTTGCGCCATGGCCAGCTCGCGTCGGCAGTTCCTGACCCACACCGTGATTGGACTCGCGAGCACCACCGTCTCCGCGGCCCCGGACGCCGGCACGTCCGCGCCCGCGGGCGCCCCGCCCACCTTCGGCTCGGGGCCCACCGTGGGGCCGGAGGTCGGCCCCACCACCTTCGCGGAGGCGGAGAAGCTGATGCAGGTGCAGCTCACGCCCGCCGAGCGCACCCAGGCCGCCGGCAACTGGCGCGTGTCCCTGGCCCCGCTGCACGAGCGCCGCACCGGCCCGCGCAAGCTCGCGCTGGAGCCCACGCTGGCGCCCGCCTCGCAGTGGAACCCCACGCTGCCGGGACAAAAGGAGACGCGCCCCGCCAAGGCCCGCTTCGTCCGGAGCCGCGACGCGAAGATGCCCCTGCCCACGAAGGACGAGGACATCGCCTTCGCGCCGCTCACGCAGTTGTCCCGCTGGGTGGAGTCGCGCGCCATCACGTCCGAGCGCCTCACCCAGCTCTACCTGGAGCGCCTGAAGCGCTTCGACCCCAAGCTCCAGTGCGTCATCACCCTGACGCCGGAGCTGGCGCTCGCCCAGGCCCGTCAGGCGGACAAGGACATCGCGGCGGGGAGGTACAAGGGCCCGCTGCACGGCATCCCCTGGGGGGCCAAGGACCTGGTGGACACCGCGGGCATCCGCACCACCTACGGGGCCGAGCCCTTCCGCGACCGCGTCCCCACCACGGATGCCACAGCGGTGGCCCGGCTGCACAAGGCGGGCGCCGTGCTGGTGGCGAAGCTCAGCCTGGGCGCGCTGGCGCTCAATGACATCTGGTTCGGCGGCGAGACGAAGAACCCGTGGCTGCCGGAGGAGGGCTCCTCGGGCAGCAGCGCGGGGCCGGGCGCGGCGACGGCGGCGGGGCTCGTGGGTTTCTCACTGGGCAGTGAGACGGGCGGCAGCATCGTGTCGCCCTCCATGCGCTGTGGCATCACGGGCCTGCGGCCCACCTTCGGCCGCGTGCCGCGCACCGGCGCGATGACGCTGTGCTGGTCGCTGGACAAGCTGGGGCCCATGACGCGCGGGGTGGAGGACTCGCTGCTGGTGCTCGCCGCGCTCGACGGCCCGGACGCGGGCGACGTGGCAAGCGTGCCCGCGAAGCTCGACTTCGACGCGAACGCGGGCGTGAAGGGCCTGCGCGTGGGCTACGTGCCTGCATGGATGAAGGAGAACCCCGCCACCGACGTGGACCGCGCGGCGCTGGAGACGCTCAAGCGATTGGGGATGACCCCGGTGGAGGTGGGCTTCCCCGACTGGCCGTACTCCGCCCTCAACGTCATCCTCTTCGCGGAGGCCGCCGCAGCCTTTGAAGAACTCACGCTCAGCCACGGTGTGGACGCGCTGAAGATGCAGGTGCCCGACGCGTGGCCCAACCTCTTCCGCCAGTCGCGCTTCCTGTCCGCGGTGGACTTTGTCCAGGCGGACCGGCTGCGCCGCAAGGTGGCCCAGGAGATGGCCCGCGTCATGTCCCAGGTGGACGTGCTGCTCGTGCCCTCGCTGCGCGACGAAGCCCTCACCATCTCCAACCACACGGGCCACCCGTCCCTCACACTGCGCACCGGCTTCGTGGAGGTATCCAAGGCCCGCAGCGACTGGGCCCCGGACCCCAAGCGCCCCGTGCCCACCTTCGCCACCCCGCGCCGCGTCCCCCACGGCGTGACCCTCATTGGCCAGCTCTTCGACGAAGGCACCCTGGGCCGCGTGGGCATCGCCCTGGAGCGCGCGGCCGGCGTCGCGAAGGAGCGCCCGTCCGGCTTCTAGCCCTTGCCCGATTAATTTGACAGGTCGGTCCAGAATTCTTAAGTCTCTGCCATGGCACGGACCAAGGAATTCGACCGGGATGAGGCCGTGCGGCGGGCCATGGTGGTGTTCTGGGAGCAGGGCTACGAGGCCACCTCCACGGAGGACCTGCTGCGCGCCATGGGCATCGGGCGCCAGAGCATGTACGACACCTTCGGGGACAAGCACGGCCTCTACCTGGAGGCCGTGCGCCTCTACCAGGCGGAGTACGGCGCCAACCTGATGGAGTGCCTGCACTCCAAACCGTCGCCCCTGGCCTCCATCCGGGAGTTCCTCCTCACCATCCCCAATGGCAGCCCGAAGGAGCGCGCTCGGGGCTGCTTGTCGGTGAATGCCACCACGGAGCTGGCGCACGCGGATCCGGAGGTCGCCGCGATGCTCAAGGCCAACGTCGGTCCAGAGGTGATGACGCGCGCCGTGCGCGAGGCCCAGCAGAAGGGGGAGCTCAACCCCCGGCTGGACGCGCGCGTCACCGCGAACTTCCTGCTCGCCACCATCGCGGGCCTGCGCGTGAGCGCCAAGGCGGGGCTCCCTCCGGAAGCCCTCCGCGACATCGTGGAGTTCGCCATCGCGGGCCTCAAGGCCCGGTGACCCTCTGCCGCCTGCTTTCGTCTTCGCATGCCTGAATTTGGATTGTTCAGTCAAAAATAGCCGCAAAGGGAGTCCACATCATGTCGATGGATCGCTACTATCTGTTGGGCCGTTCGGGACTGCGGGTCAGCCCCCTCTCGCTGGGCACGATGACGTTTGGAAAGGACGGGCCCTACGGCGGCGTCTGGGGTTCGACGGATGAAGTCTCCCGGGCGCTCTTCGACCGTTACCTGGACGCGGGCGGTAACTTCATCGACACCGCCGACCTCTACACCTACGGCACCGCGGAGACGCTGCTCGGGAAGTTCATCGCGGAGCGGGGCGGGCGGGACCGCATCGTGCTGACGAGCAAGTACAGCTACAACAGCACCACCCCGGGGGACCCCAACGCCGGGGGCAACGGCCGCAAGAACATGGTGCGGGCGGTGGACGCGTCGCTGCGCCGGCTGCGCACCGACTACATCGACCTGTACCTGCTGCACACCTGGGACCGCATCACCCCGGCCGAGGAAGTCGTCCGCACGTTCGACGACCTCGTGCGGGCCGGGAAGATCCGCTACGCGGGCCTGTCCGACGTGCCGGCCTGGTACGCGGCGCGCGCGCAGACCTGGGCGGAGGCCCATGCGCTGACGCCGCTCATCAACCTGCAGCTCCAGTACTCGCTGATCGAGCGGACCCTGGAGCCGGAGTTCACGCCGCTGGCGCAGACGCTGGGCATGGGCATCACCGCCTGGAGTCCCCTGGGCATGGGCCTGCTGTCCGGCAAGTACAAGCCCAGCGAAGGCCGCCTCCAGGGCGAAGGCCGGCTCACGTCGGCGGTGGGGGGAGACAAGATGGGCCTGTTCACCGACCGCAACTGGGCCGTGGTCGCCACGCTGGAGAAGGTGGCGAAGGAGCTGGGCCGGGAGATGTCCCAGGTGGCGCTCAACTGGGTCGCGACGCAACCCGCGGTGGGCTCGGTCATCATTGGCGCCAGCTCCGTGAAGCAGCTCGACGGCAACCTCGCCGCGCTCGACTTCACCCTGCCTCCCGAACTGCGGCGGCAACTGGATGCGGTCAGCACGCCGGCGTCCGTCCCGTTCCCCCACTCCATGTTCGCCATCCCCCACCAGTTCGACCTGCAAGGCCGGGCCGCGGTGGGGGACAAGCCCGCGGGCTACACGTCCCCGGTCTTCGCGGGCCCACCCGCCACGGTCGGATAGGACACGTCCATCCCCTCCGGCAGGGCGGGGGGGACTGCCAGCCCGCGTCTCCGGGGCCCCTGTGCTCCGGAGCCGCGCACCGCCACCTTCCGCGCCAGTCATTGCTGGGGGGGGTGGTATGTCTTTGACACGGCCTGGGGTGAAGTTGTGGTGGATGCTGGCGCTGCTGGTGGCGCCCGTCGCGAATGCCTTCAGTGACGCGGATGAGGTGCGGGTGTTGACCTTCGCCCGCGCGCAGTTGGGCGACACCACGGCGGAGATGCCGAGCGTGAACCGCTCCCCCAAGTCCTCGCTGTCCAACGGGACGTGGACGACGGTGGCCAACACGGACCGCATCGCCTGGACCCAGGGCTTCTTCCCCGGGAGCATGTGGTTCATGTACCAGGTCGGGGGCGAACCCTACTGGAGGGACCGCGCGGACATGTGGACGCGGCCCCTGGAGGTCCAGAAGACGAACACGGAGACCCACGACCTGGGCTTCAAGATGTACCTGAGCTACGGCAATGCCTGGCGGCTCACCGGGAACACGTACTACCGCGACGTGCTGCTCACCTCCGCCGGGTCGCTGGCCACGCGCTACAACAGCACCATTGGCATCATCGACTGTTGTGATTGGAACTCGGCCTGGCAGGTCCCGCTCGTCACCGACACGATGATGGACATCGAGCTGCTGCTCTGGGGCGCGCAGAACGGCGGCCCGGCCGTGTGGCGCACCATGGCCGTGAACCACGCGCTCAAGACGCTCGCGGACGCGGTGCGCCCGAACGGCAGTTCGTACCACTACGTGGACTACGCCACCAACGGCACCATCCGTTCGCGTGGCACCTTCCAGGGCTACTCCAGCACCTCCACCTGGGCGCGCGGGCAGGCGTGGCTCATCTACGGCTACACCATGGTGTACCGCTACACGCAGGACGCGCGCTTCCTCACGGCGGCGCGCCGGGTGACGGACTACTACCTGGCGAACCTGCCGGCGGACCGCGTGCCCAACTGGGACTTCAACGCGCCCAGCCAGTACAAGGACTCCTCCGCCGCGGCCGTCGTCGCCTCGGCCCTGCTGGAGCTGAGCGGCCTGGAGACGGATGCCGCCCGGCGCACGACCTACCGCACCGCCGCGCTGGCGATGCTCGACTCGCTGGCGTCGCCCGCGTACCTCGCGCAGGGCACCAACAGCCCCGGCCTGCTCTTGCACGGGGTGGGCAACCTGCCCGCGAACCAGGAGATCAACGTCAGCCTCATCTACGGCGACTACTACTTCCTGGAGGCCCTGCTGCGCTTCAACCCGCGCCCGGACTACCCCTGGTACTCGAAGCTGTCCTTCGCGCGCAGCCAGCACCTGCTGGGCACCACCAACACGGGCATCCGCAACGTGGAGTTCGACCTCACACCCCTGGCGTCCAACCTCAACGGCGGCGTCGTGGGCTGGACGGACAGCTCCACGGAGGTGACAGCCTTCAACCGGCTGAACATGGCGGTGCGCATGAGCGAGGACGGCATCTTCCAGGTGCGCAACGGGGCGGGCTACTCGTGGATCCGCCGGGTGCCGTACGTGAGCGGTCAGACGTACCACTTCCGCATGAACGTGGACCTGACCGCGCGGC
Organism: Corallococcus sp. CA047B; assembly: GCF_003612065.1. NCBI lineage: Bacteria > Pseudomonadati > Myxococcota > Myxococcia > Myxococcales > Myxococcaceae > Corallococcus > Corallococcus sp. CA047B. The sequence goes on along the minus strand of NZ_RAWD01000015.1, from coordinate 30,339 downwards.
GCTACACCGTCTGGGTGACGCCGCCTGGAGCGGCGGAGATATTGCTCGTGGACCGCGTCGCCTTCCGCTCGGATGGGCCGGCCATCAACGACCTGGGCCGCGCGGCGGTCATCTCCACCGTGGTGGACAGCGACTTCCGCGTGAACAACCACCGCGTCTACGCGCCCGGTCAGGCGAGCAACGTGGCGCTCGCGCCACGGGCCCCGCTGCCCGAAGCCCTGTCGCGGCAACTGGACGCCCCCGAGCCGGCCTCGGCCAGGCCCGGTGCGTCCGAACGCTGACGTGATTTCGTCGCCTGGCGGCCTGCTCAGCACGCGGAGCAGGCCGCCAGGGGTGCATCCGGGCCCGGGGGCGATTACATCGCCCGGGCGATGAACCTGGACCTCTTCCCACCGGAGCCTCCTGCACGTCCCCCGGGCCCTGGGCCGCTGGACCGGCTGCTCAAGGTGTCGCGCATCTACCTGGAGCCGGCGGTGGAGGAGCACGCGCGCGGGCGGGAGATCCTGGCGCGCTTCCCGGACGCGGAGCGGGTGGAGGTGGCCTCCCACCAGAACATCCCCGGTCTGTTCGGCAACGCCGGCAACGTGGAAGCGTGGAACCGCATCAAGGGCAGCACGCTGGTGCTGGGCGTGAAGAAGACGCTGTCCTTCATCGCCAACGACCGGAGCTCGGACTTCATCGCGCCCTCGACCGCGAACGGGTGCGTGATGGCGTGCGCGTACTGCTACGTCCCCCGCAACAAGGGCTATGCGAATCCCGTCACGGTGTTCGTGAACATCGACGGCATCGCGGCGGCCATCCGCCGGCACGCGCACAAGCGGGGGCCCAAGCTGGTGGCCAATACCGTGGATCCGCATGATTGGGTCTACGACATTGGCTGCAACAGCGACTGCTCCGTGGACGCCGCCATCAGTGACAACGTGAAGGAACTGGTGCGGCTGTTCACCACGCTGCCCAACGCCAAGGGCAGCTTCGCCACCAAGTGGGTCAACCGCGAGCTGCTCACCTACGCGCCCAAGGGCAGGACGCGCGTGCGCTTCAGTCTGATGCCCCATGCGCAGGCGAAGCTGCTGGATGTACGCACCAGCCCCATCGCGGAGCGCATCGCCGCCATCGACGACTTCGTGGCCGCTGGCTACGAGGTGCACCTCAACTTCTCACCCGTGGTCCTCCAGGAGGGCTGGCAGGACGCCTACGCGGAGCTGTTCCAGCAGGTGGATGCTGGCATCGGGAAGGCGGCGAAGGCGCAGCTCGCGTGTGAAATCATCTTCCTCACGCACAACACCGGCCTGCACGAGGTGAACCTGCGCTGGCACCCGAAGGCGGAGGCCGTGCTGTGGACGCCTGACATCCAGGAGACCAAGGTGTCCCAGGGCGGCGGCGTCAACGTGCGCTACCGCACCGGCTTCAAGGGACGCCACGTGGCGGAGTTCCAGGAACTGCTCGCCCGGCACCTGACGTACTGCCGCGTGCGGTACGCCTTCTAGACCACCCGGGGTCGGTCCTGTGGTTGTACGGGGCGCGAGAGTCGATGCCTTGACGCTCAGGTGTCGAAGCGGAAGTCGGTGCTGCTGGCGGAAGGCCGCTTCGCGAACTGCTGACAGAAGCGGATCAGTGTTGGATAGGGGGCCGTGGGCAAGACGTCCCGGAACTCCAGATGGGTCACGAGGCAGAAGAGCGTGACCTCCAGGTAGCTCAGGTCCCGCTCAGGCGGGAGGGTGGCGAGCGCCGCGCTCGCGTTCTGCTCCAGCCACGCCATCATGTTGAGCAGGGACTCGCGCAGCTTGAGCGCATGGGTCGTGCCCTCACCGGCGCCGGCCATCTTCTCCATGACCAGCGTCACCTCCGTCGCCATGGCTTGCAGGGTGAGCTCCTGCATGTTCGCCAGCAGGGGCACGTCCAGAGCCTCCGGCCACACCACTCGGGGCCTGGGATTCGACTGCCGCCATAGCTCACGGGAGGCATTGAGCGCGCCGAACCAGACGCCTCGGGAGGTCTTCAGGACGGGAATCCGGAGCGCGGGGTTGCCGCCATAGTCCGCCGGGTCCTTGGACAGGAGGTCTCGCACCGCCTGGAAGGAATGGTCGACGTGCAGCTCCGCCGCGAAGAGCCGGGCGATGCGCGTGAAATGCGAGCTTGAACGGCCGATGATGACGGGCTTGTCGAGCGTGGACATGGGGGCCCTCCGAGCGGAATCCCGTGGCAGGCTACCGCACCACGGGAGGACACGGGGGCTCGTTCCTCTACCGCGAGGACACGGGGCCAGGGCTGGCGCATGGGGCCATGACCCCTGACAAAGCCCGCCTTGAATGGGATTAGACTCCTGCCATGAATCTCATCCCGGACGAGCAGCCATCTCCCACACAGCAACTCCATGCGGCAATCACTGCCTACTGGCGCACCCAGGTCATTGGCACCGTGGCCCGTCTGGGCATCGCGGACCTGCTCGCGACAGGCGCCCGTGAGAGTGATTCGCTGGCGGCCGAGCTCGACGTCCACCCGGGCGCCTTGTTCCGGCTGATGCGGGGAGGCATCTCCGCCGGCATCCTCGAGGCCGTCTCCGAGCGGACCTTCGCCCTGACACCAATGGGCGAAGGACTGCGCTCGAACGTCCCCGGTTCGCTGAGGGAGATGGCTATCACCCAGAGCGCCCCGTCGCACTGGTTGCCCTGGGGGCTGCTTCCCGAAGCGATTCGCACCGGAAGGTCCCCGGTGCAAGCCGCCCTCGGCTCCGACATCTGGGGACACTTCGCCCGGCATCCCGAGGAGGCAGAGCACTTCGCCCAGGCCATGGGCAACATGTCCGGTCTGGTGGCCAGCGAGGTGACGCACCACCTCGACTTCGCCCCTTTCGCCCGCGTGGCGGACATTGGAGGAAGCCACGGCGATCTGCTCGCGCAGGTGCTGCGCGCCCATCCCTCCTGCCGGGGCATCCTCTTCGACCTGCCCCAGGTCGCTGAAGGCGCGAAGACGGTGCTGGAATCCCGAGGCCTCGCCAGCCGGGTGGACGTGGTGGCCGGGAGCTTCTTCGAGCCCGGCATGCCCTCCGCCGAAGCCTACCTGCTCAAACACATCCTCCATGACTGGGAGGATGATGCCTCGCTCACCCTCCTGCGCCGGCTCCACGCGGCCGCCCCCTCCGGGGCCAGGCTCTTCGTGGTGGAGTTCGTGATTCCGGACGACCGGAATCCAGACCCGACCCACCTCATCGACCTCAACATGTTGGTGGTCGCCGACGGGCGCGAGCGCACCACGGAAGAGTTCCGCGCGTTGCTCGCCGCGACCTCCTGGAAGGTGGAGCGCATCATCCCCACCCGGAGCGGGGTCAGCATCATCGAGGCGGTGAGGGCCTGAGCGGTTGAACCCGCACGGAAGGGAAGCACTCCTCAAGCATCACATCCCGAGGAAGGCCTTCATCGCGGCCACCGTGGCGCGCGAGGCCAGGTTCGCGGGATCGAGCTCGCGCGGGGCGGCTCGGTCACCACCTTGTAATACTCGGCCGCCAGATTGCCCCGGGTCTGGATGTCCAGGCGGTCTGGAGGTTCTTGCGTGGGACCTTCAGGCGCTTCCTTGAGGGCGAAGCCGAGTTGGCGCACGGATTCATCGACGAACTCGTCGCGCGCCACTCACGCTTCACGATGCTGGTGAAGGTCGGTGGCAAGGACGCTGAGAGCGTCACCTCGGACCTCTCTCGACAGGTGCAGACGCCCCCACAGCCCTGCGTCGCACTCTCACCTGGGACTGCGGCATGGAAATGGCGCGGCGGTGGAGCTTCAGCGTCGAAACCCATGTCCAGGTCTACTTCCGCGACCCGCAGAGCCCCTGGCGGCTTGGCGCACAGCCCCCACCTCCTTCCTATACTCTCACGACTTACGGAGCCCTGACGTAAAGGGAGTCCTGAAGAGAGATGGAGAGGCTGTACGGAGTTTCTCCAGGGCTTGCCGCTGATGGGATGTCAATGCTCGCGTCGGTACGGTCAGTTCCCCTCGGCTGCGCAGCGCCAGGTCCAGCGCTGGCACATGGCGCCGACGCATCGGCGCCGTCAGCAGGGACTCGTACAGTGATTCCAGGCCGAAAGGCTTTCCGTACAGGTATCGCCGCTCCATTTCGAATCGCGGCTGTTCATCCTTCCACCACGCGAGAACCGCTGTTGTTGCCGGTCGGGGCAGGTCATCCTCCGGTTTGTGCGTGAGGTCGGCCGTGAGGTCGTCCTCTTCCAGTGGAGGCAGGGAGTCCTCCTCCGAGGGCTGAACAACGAAGCGCTCTTCCAGAGGAAGGCCCGTGATGGCGCAGAAGGCCTCGAGCGCAAGGTGAGACACGGTCGGGTCCTCCATCCATTCAAGGCACGCCTCGGCGGCGGACCGCCGGCCGCTGAAGCCTAGCGCCCACAAGGTATCCGGACGGTGGCGCGGCTCATGAAGGAGCTGCCTCAGCTGTTCCTCATCCCTTGCCTCGCCTCCCAGGGCCAACAGCAGTGCCGGGAACCTCAGGTCGGGCGCCCTGCTTTCGACCGCTGACTGGCAGGCTGCCCACGCGGAGCGATGTCCGCCGAGCAGCCCTGCCTCGATGGCGGCGTCCCGGAGCTTGGGTTCGGTCGAGTTCAGATAGGATTGGAACAGGTGTCGGTCCAGCGGGTGGTGAATGCGTGCTGCGACTCGGAGCGCAGCCGCGGCGACCCTGGGCTCCTTGTGCCGCAGGAGTTCGGGAAGGGTCGGGCCCGGATCGACGCCATGGGTGGCGTGCAATTCCAATGACAGGGCGAGCCGCGTGGGGTCTTCCTGCTTCAGCAGCGTGGGAAGCCAGGAGGGCAGCGCCTCGGAGCCCCTCAGCTCGAGTGCTCTGTACAAGGCGGGGAGAACCTCGGAGCTTGTCGCTTCAAGGGCTGTACGCACGAGGTCTGTTCCCGAGGGCTCCTGGACATTGAGGAGGGTATAGGCCGCGGCAGCGACCTGTTCGGCCTCCATCTCCTCCAAGGCTGGAATGAGCAGCTTCTCGACCGCAGGAACTCCAGCGACGATGAGCCCGTCCACATGGGCCAGCAGTCGCGCCTCGATCTCGGCTACGTCCACCAGCGTGAGGTTGGATGCGACAAGGCCGCGCTCCCTCTGGTTCCAAAGAAAAGAGGCCTCGCCCAGATGCTCCTCGAGCACGTCCATCAGCACGTCCCGCATGCGCCGAAGCGTAATCCAACCTGAAGGAGTAGCTCTACCCGGACGTCCGGGACGTCATCGTCACGCTTGAATGTTCAAGGCGTTGGGAAGCCTGCTGTACTTCACCTGGAGTGCGGGCATAACGTGACGTCGAAATGCTGCGAGTCGGGAGGGTAAGATGGGGGTGCTCGTCTATGCGGAGAACATGGGCCTCTTCCACAAAGGCAGTGGTGGTAAGGGGATTGCCCCGGCAGACGTGTGCCTCACCCCGCCTCCTCCGCCCGCGGGTCCCGTGCCGGTCCCGTATGTCAATGTCCTCTCCTCCTCGGATCTCGCGAACGGCAGCAAGACGGTGAAGGTCGAAGGGCAGCCGACCGCCCTCGAAGATTCATCCTATGTCTCCACGAGTACGGGTGACGAGCCGGGAACCCAGGGCGGCAACGTCGTCACCCATAAGACCAAGGGCAAGGGATACTTCACGCTCTGGTCCTTCACCGTCAAGGTCGAGGGCAAGGGTGTCTGCCGCCATGGCGACATGATGGGGCAGAACAGTGCATCGACCCCGCCGGGGTGCGTCGACCCTTCCGCCATTACCGCATTCAAGGCCCTGTCCTGGGTCAACACGGTGACGCCCTGTCCCCCGGACTCCTATCCGGGCAATGTCGGCACCAACGAAGCACAGCAGGATGTCTGCCGTGGCGGTCCATGCTGGCAGTGCAGCAGTCCCAAGTCCGGCTATGGCGCCCGGAAATCCAAGGTGCAGCTCTTCCACGACTTCAAGACCGACGAGCGGTTCACTCCCGATCACCAACCTCCCCAGAAGACGGCATGGTACATGGGGGGATGTCATGATCCCGTTCAGTTCGAGCAGTGGGCGAAAAGCACGGCGTCTGTGAAGGCACATTGCAAGAACTGCTCACCCGCCCAGGGCGGCGTCATTAAACATGTCACAGCGTCCGACATCCGCAGTTGGATGTAGAGGAGCATCGATGAGTTCGTACGATTCCCTGTTCCGCAATTACCTCGAAGAACTTCGTACGGCTCGCGACGAGGCGATGCGGTGGTGGGACTCGCTCGTTCAATTCGCGGGAGAGGACCCTGAAAGCGCGTACGCCCAGGTGCGGCTTCGCTGGCCCGCGGGTCCTGTGTCATACCCACGGATCATCGCCGTCTATCGGAATTACTACCTGGCGTGTGTCGCGCTGAATGAGGAACTCGAATCCACGCGCCAGTCGTCCAGCCGCCCGTCGGCGGGCTGGGGCGAGGACGACGAGGATGATGCCCCCGGAATCATTCCGCCAGTCCGTCTCCTGCTCGATGGGCTTGAGCCTGCGGATCCCGAGCTGAGCCGGTTCATGGAGGGATTTGTGTTCTCGCCCATTGGCTTGGACGTCAATGGAAGGACCGTCTAGGTTCGATATGACATTGCGGACGACTCACAATCTGCAGCGCGGTATCCATCGGCTTCTCATGGCGCCGCAGGACGTACCCGTCAAGGCCCCTGTCCCCTGGCGCGAGCCCATGTTGACCCTGGCGGCTGCTTCGGACGGCCACCGCGCGCTGTTCAGGGAATATAAGGAGTTTCTCGCGGATTCGATGCTGATCGCATTCGACCTGTGGGAGGACCGGGTCCGTACCCATGAGGATCGGGGCCTGGACCCTGACGCCGCGCTGCAGGCGGCTTACAGTTCCTTCTTCGCGGGTCCGGCCGCGTGCCCGCAACTCATCTGGGTGTTGCGGACGTACTGGCTCAAGTGTGATGCGCTCAACCGAGACGTCTCGCCTGACGAGCGTGTTCCTCCTCAGGTGCTCCTGCTCGGTTGGATCATGCAGGAGGGGCAGGACGATTGGGTCCAGGTTCTCACTGCAATGCCATACTGGCCCATGGGAATCGACGCTGATGCTCAATGGGGGTAGCCATGTCCTTCCAGACTCCACTGAGCAACCACACTCCTTTCGCCGCGGAGAAGTTCGTCCTCATCGGTCCCCAGGGACAGGAAGCGGTGCTGGTGGTGCTCGCCGCGACGTTCAAGACATCCAACGCGGTGCTCCAACTGGCGGACGAACAGGCCGGCGTCCGCCTCACGGATGCCTATTCCGGCCCCCCGGGCCAATCCAGCCTTCTCTCCACGCATGAACTGGCGTTGTTCAAGCCTCTTGTCGATGTCATCATTAGCGGGTCCGCGTATGCTCCCGGTGGAAGGCCCGCGGAGCGGGTGCCCATCGAGGTCCGCGTGGGCGATGTCCAGAAGGCGCTTTGGGCCTTCGGTCACCGTGTCTGGGCGGCCGGTTTGCTCACGCGCCCGCACCCGTTCACGAAGATGCCGTTGCTTTGGGAGCGTGCGTTCGGAGGCGTGAGTCCGCGGACTGGGGCTGCGTTCGACCGCAACCCGATTGGTCTGGGGTTCGATGGCGCCAGATCGATCGAGGGCTTGCCTGGAGAACTCCCGAACCTCGAATATCAGACAGCGCCCATCCGACGTCACTCCGACGCTCCACCCCCTGCGGGCTTGTCGCCCATTGCTCCTTCCTGGGAGCCTCGCCGCTCCCTGGCGGGTACGTATGATCAGCGCTGGCTTGAAACGAAGTGGCCTCTCCTGCCAACGGACTTTGATCCGAAGCACAACCAGACGGCGCCTGTCGACCAGCAGAGCCGCACCATCGTCGGTGGAGAACCCGTTCGCCTCCTGAACCTGACTCCAGATGGGCTCTGGACGTTTCGCCTTCCCGTCCTCGATGTTCCCGTTCACCTCCTCTACGATCGCGGCGTGAAGCGCGTCGCGCTGAAGCTGGACACTGTCGAGCTTGAACCCGATACCCGTCGCGTCCGGCTCACGGCTCGCGTCAGCCATGAGACCGTTCGCGGGAGTGAGCGCTTGCGGGAGATTGTACTTGGCCACATGGGGGAGGCCTGGCTCCGCGCGCGTCAAAGCGGGAGGATGTACATCGATCATCGGAATACCCGCGGTGTCGACCCTTCCAGACCGACATACCGGGTATGAACATGCGCACGCTATATCTTGAGAGCTGCGGTGCGGTGACACCCGTTGGGCTTGATGGCTTTTCCACGTGCGCGGCGATCCGTGCCGGCATCAACCGGGTCTCCTACGCGATTCCCGTACCGCCGCCCGGGGAACCGCTCAAGGCCGCTCGCGTGAAGGCGGGACGTGCGCTCCGGCGCACCCCTCGGGAGTGGCTCCTGAACCTGGCGAGCAGAGCCCTCAATGAATGTGTTGTCTCGATGCAGCCCTCAACCCGGCCTGTGGCGCTGTTCGTGTGTCCTCCCGAGCCATTTCGAAAACACCCCGGACTCGAAGGCATCGCACGCCAGGACTTCGTTTCCATGCTGGCGGCGCGTCATGGCTTGAAACTCCATCCGGGTTCGCGCGTGTTGGACGGAGGCGCGGCCTCTGTCTTCGACGCGCTCGCTGTCGCACGGGAACTCCTTGCTCAGGATGCCATCGCACGCGCCTTCATTGGCGGCGTAGATTCGCTTCTCAACGACAGGGATATCGAGCGACTGCGCAGAGGCCACCGGTTGTATGAGGAAGGGAACCCTCAGGGGCTCATTCCGGGAGAAGCGGCTGCCTTCCTCTGCGTCACGCGCTCGGGCAGCGAGAGTCCATATGTTCCGATCGCCGCGCTTCGTGGCTCGGGTACGGCTCACGAACATCAGACCGTGGACGGCCCACGGTACTCCGTCGGCGAGGGGCTTGGAAAAGCGGTTCGCCTGGCAATCGATGACGCGCGTATCAGCGAAGCCGAGGTTTCATTCGTCGTCTCGAATCACAACGGAGAGCGCTATGCGGCCTGGGAAACGACGTTCTCGCATGCGCGTACCTATCGTACCCGCCGCGAGCGTCTGCCCGTGATGTACCCTGCGGCCTCGATTGGCGATGTCGGTACGGCGGCAGCCGCCTTGTCTGTCATCATCGCGGGCGTAGCCGTCGCAAGGGAGTATGCGCCAGGAAAGACAGCCCTCTGTGAATGTCGCTCCGAGGAGTCACTCCGGGGCGCCTGCGTCGTGGGGCCGTCACCGGTGTCTTCTCCGTTCTCGGCGCCGGGGCAGCGGCGGCTCGCCAGGCACGCGTAGGACAGGATTCCGAAGGCGCTGACACTCACCTCTGACGGCACATTGCTGGATGACGAGCTGCGCCCCGCCGAGGACCGCTGGGGCGGCGTGGCGCGCGCGGCGCCGCAGGGGCGAGCTGCGGGGCACGGAGGGATTGAGGTCGTGAATTCCCCGGGGAACCCCCGCTACGAAGACGGCATGAACCCACAGGGCGTGTGCCTGCTGCTCCTGGCGATGCTTTGTGTCGGATGTGCGCCCCCGCTTCCCACCTTCGCGGGGGCGGTCCTGGCGGCGGAGCCCCATGCCATCTCGGTGGCCGGGACCCTCTGGAAGGTCGCCGCTGGCGCATCCGACAAGGACCTGTTGGAGAAGCTTCGGAAGGTCGAGCGGGGGACCTAGCTCAAGGTCTACCATGACGCTCCAGGCAACGGGGCCCGAGGAAGTCCAGCGCTTCGTGGCGGTCACCGCCCTGGGGATGTGCCGTGCAATCCTCCAGGGTGCGGTCTCGCCAGCGTATGCATGCAGCCGGCTCTTTGGACCGGCGCTGCTCACCCGCCTGGAAGCGATGGAAGTGCATCCTGAGCTGCGCCACGCCATCCACCTGGCGACGGAGTTGGAGGATGTGGATCAACTCGTGCCAGAAGCCCTGACCCGCTCCATCGCGGAGATCGAGGACAGGCTCCTGAAGTTGCTCGCGACCCTGCCAGCTCCTACTGCCGATGGCGAAAGGTGGCTGGGAAGACTTCCCTCCCGGGGGGAGTAAAGCCTTCTCAGCCCCCGCCCCACGCGTCATCGCTGTAGGTCACCTGTGTGCCGTCCGGGTCGTAGAGGCGCAGCAAGGGTCTGGTTGACCCTTGGCCCGGGAGTGCCTGGGACCCGCTCACTCCGCCCGCTTGCGGCGCCGTGACATGATGCGGCTCAGGGCTACCTCGGTGATGCCGAGGTAGGCCGCCACGTCGCGCTGGGGAATCCTTCCCTTCAGGTGGGGATGCTCCTCCCAGAACTTCACGAGGCGCTCCTCCGCGGACAGCTCCAGGAACTCCTGCTCACGGCGCTCCTTGAGGACGAAGTGCTGCTCCGCCACCCGGCGCGCCAGCCGCTCCCAGCACACGTGGCCCTGCTCCAGTTGCTGGAAGTCCTGCGTCTGGAACACCAATACGTGGCTCGGCTCGAGCGCTTCAATCGCGGTCATCGACGGCAGCCGCTGCAACATCTCCGCGTAGGCGCCAATCAGCTCTCCCTCGGCGCGGAAGGCCTTGATGGACTCGCCCCCGCGTGGCGATACGCGCACGCCCCGGAAGACGCCCTGGAGCACCACGGCGAACCGGTCCGCCGCGTCCCCCGGACGCATGAAGAGCTCCCGCTTCGCGAGCGACTGCTCCTTCGCCACGGCTTCGGCCTTCACCCACTCCTCGGGAGGAAGCGGGGCCAGGGTGGCGAGGCGCTCGAAGAGCTTCGGGAATCTCACGTCGCGGGGACCTGGGCTTGACCTGGGTTAAGGCGGAGGCGGCTTTGGGAAACATATACCGGGGGCATGTCCCTCAATGTCTACGCCGTGGCCACGCCCTTCGTCATCGCCCTGGCCCTGGCGGAGTTCGCCTGGTGCGTGGCGCGGCGCAACGGCTACTACAGCTTCCAGGACTCCATCGCGAGCATGGGCACGGCGGTGATGAACCAGTGCGTCAACGTCGCGGTGGCCCTGCTGGTGCTCCCCCTCTTCACGCAACTGGGTGAGTACGCACCGTGGCGGCTGGATGCTTCGTCGCCGCTGTCGCTGGTGGCGCTCTTCCTGGGCGTCGACTTCCTCTTCTACTGGTTCCACCGCTTCGGGCACCGCACCAACATCGGCTGGGCGGCCCACTCGCCGCACCACTCCACCGAGGAGCTCAACTACGCGGTGGCCTTGCGCGCGAGCGTGACGCAGCGCCTCTTCTCGTTCCTCTTCTACTGGCCGCTGGTGCTGGTGGGCTTCCCGCCGGAGGCGGTGCTGGCGATGGTGGCCTTCCACCTGGTGCTCCAGTTCATCCCCCATACGCGCGTCATCCCCAAGCTCCCCCGGTGGGTGGAGTCGTGGCTGAACACGCCGTCGCACCACCGCGTGCACCACGCGCGCAACGACGCATACATCGACAAGAACTACGCGGGCTTCCTCATCATCTGGGACCGGATGTTCGGCACCTACGCGGAGGAGACCGAGCCGTGCTCCTACGGCCTGACCACCCCGGCGAACACCTGGGATCCGACGGCCATCAACTTCCAGGCGTGGGCCCGGCTCGCTGCGGACGCCGTCGCCACGAAGAGCCACTGGGACCGGCTGCGCCTCTGGGTGATGCCCACGGGCTGGCGGCCCGCGGACCTTCCTCCGCGCGTGTTGGGGTACTGGAAGCAGGAGGGCGCGGAGGTGAAGTACCACTCCCAGGAGCTGTCCGGCGTCCGGGGCTACCTCGTCTTCCAATTGTTCGCGTCGATGCCGTTCATGCTCCTGGTGAGCCACCATGCCTCACCGTTGTCGGGCTGGCAGAAGGTCGCGTTGAGCCTGCTGCTCTGGGCGATGGCGACCGCCTGGAGCGGGATGCTGGAGTCGAAAGGGTGGAGCGAGCCGCTGGAGCTCGCACGGGTGCTCGCCATGGGCGTGGGGGTGACGCTGTGGCTGGTAGGGGCCAGCGCGCCCGCGGCGTGGAGCGCGCTCACGGCGTCGTGGCTGATGGTCTCGCTGGTCTGGCTGCGGGTGGCGCGCGGTGGCGCCGGCCGGAGGTCCCAGACGAATCCCTTCGCAGGCTGAGAAGGTACGTGCTCAAGCGCTCCGCGACGCGATGAGCGCGAGGTTGCGCGGAGACAGGCGCGGATCGAAGAGCTGGAGGAGCTCGACCTGGAAGCCCGACTCCTCCAGGAGGAGCGCGCGATCCAGCAGGAGCACGACCTCCAACGGCCTCGCGAAGCGGTCCCTCAGCAGATGGCAGAGCAGGAGATCCCGCGTCTCGGCGCGAACGGACACCTCGAAGGCATCCAGCTCCGTGTCCGTCATGCCGGCATCGAGGCCCAGGCGCTCCAGGCGGTCGCGCGCATAGACGGCGAAGCGTCCGGCATAGAGCGCCCGGGGCGCGTCTCCTGCCCTCACGAAGCCGCGCTCGGGAAAGCGCCGCCTCGACAGGAGTTCGAACGCGAAACGCCACGCGTACACCTGCTTCATCCGTGCGAACTCCACCTCCGTCTTGTGATGCCGTCCCCGCGTCGTCAGTGCCAGGGCATGCGGGGTGAAGGGCAGCGGATGCGCGCCCCCGAAGCGGGAGACGGGGTAATCCCGCGGGGCCTCCAGCTTGTCGTAGCAGCAGCCGATGTTCAGGACGAAGCCCGCCTCTTGGCTCTTGCGGAGCTGCGTGAGGGCGAGCGGCCCGCAGGTGTGCAGACCGATGGAGGCCCGGTCCCGGCCGGAGAAGAGCGGATCAATCTGTGGTTGGAGCCGGTCCTCGACGGAGGCCTGGATGAAACACAGGGTGTCCCTGCCCGGGGGGTGGGTTCTCGTCAGCCACCGCCGGCCCTTGTCCTGCAACGCGGCGTCCCGATCGATGCTGTGGAAGGTCCACCCGAACGTCCGTGCACAGAGGCGGGCGAGATGTCCCATGCCGCCGCCGATATCGACCGCCTGGCGGATGAAGTGCGTCCTTTGCGCGAGCAGGGCGAGCACCCGCTCGAGTTCGTGGGTCTTCTTGGCGCTGAGTCCCTGCGTCTCCGCGACCGTCAGCGCGTGAAGGCCCTCGTGCCAGGGCAGGGCCGTGAGTTCCTGGAGCGCGCCGAGGAGAGCGCCCAGGGACGGAGGCGGGACGCCCACGAGCGCCCCCTGGTCCAGCCGCCGCTCGCCTGCTTCATCGAGCGACCGGGCATAGGCCAGCCAGTCCTCGGGCCAGGCGGCGCCGGACCCGGGCCGGCCCTGGAGGATGGAGCGGGACCAGAGCGGGGACCAGGGCCGGAGTTGGTGCGTGAGCGCCTCGAGTCGCGCCTGGAAGTCCATGTCGGCGCATCCTATGCGCCGCTGCTCCGCCAGTAGGTGATGACGGGGCCGAACTCCCAGGGACTGGAGGCGATCCCCTCGTGGAGCGTGGCCTGGATGTGGGTTGCGTCGTTCGTGAAGGAAACAGGAAGGGTGCGAGCGATTCAGGAGCACCTGGGACTGCCCACGCCGAGTGCAGGCGGGCCCTGGCGCGAGGGCCCCCAGGCTGCATGGTGTTGAGGCTCAAGTCCTCACCGGAAGTGCAGGAGCTCAAACGCATCGGCTGAACCCTCTCACGCGACAACTACACCGGAAGTGCAGGAGCTCAAACGCATCGGCTGAACCCTCTCACGCGACAACTACGTTGACACTCACCGGTTTCCTGACGTTCGCGGCTCCCCAACCCTCACCCGCTCCATCCTTCGCGGCGCGCGCCGAGCACGGCCGCCGTTTGCGCTCAAGCGATCCGTCACGTCATTGGCCGGACGGTTACGCCGCAACGACCGCATTGGAAATCCAGGAGCACTTCTCATCGTGCGACCAATCAGCGACTGGGCGCACCGGAGCTTTCTAACGGCACTCCAGCCGAAGGCTTCTCACGGCGTCGCCAACCACAGATGAACCAGCGTCACATCCACACACGGATTCGAAAGCCTTGAGCGTTCGTGTGCGCTCTCGCTTCGATCACTTGTCGACCCAGGGCGGTGGTGTTTAAAGCCGGCATTCCCAGTCAACACAACGTGCAGCGCCTGAATAGGCGTCGACCCGTCTCGGACATAACCAAGCATCGCTCCGCTCGGCATCCACGCAGCGTACTCTCCGGAGGTGAACCGATGTACGCCTTTCTTATGATAATCATTCACGGACTTCACGCCATTAACAATTTTGCATTCAACAAACCAGCCCCAACGCGTCGTATTTCTTACCGATGTATATGCTGGCGGCCGAAACGTTAGGTCAGGCATCTTCTGCAAACGCCCATCGGCCGTTCGCTGATGCTCGCTGCGCGAAACCGACTCGAAATCTTTAATCCATGTCGCAAGCCGCACACCATCGCAACGCTGGTTCAGCAACATCTGCAGCTTCTCCGTAAGGGTCTCCTCATCAGTCGTCCGAAGAACCTGCGGCTCCCGCACCACGAGCTGCGACCAAGCCCACCGCAGCGCCTGGATAATTGCTTCCTTATGCACTGGTACAAGATCCGGCTCGTGCGAGATGATCTTAGGCGCAACAGAGAGCGGAAGACGAAGCTGACGACTCATGGCGATGACTGCTCCGCAATGAGGTCCGTCGCAAGAAGGCGCGCGCGCGTCGGCGTCCACAGCGCATAGCGCTCCAACAAGCCGATGAACCACGTCGTCTCATTTGCACGTGCTACGACGAGCGATGCGCCATTGGTATCCGCCTCCTCCAGAAATGTTCGCATCGGAGGAGCCAAGTCGGCCACCACTTTGGCGATATCCAAATCGACTTGAATGACGCGCCAAGGATTGCACCTCAAGTCCTCGCGCTCGATCACTGCCGCATGCATTTCAGATGCCGCGAGCACGCTCCCCAATGAGTCTGCAAGCACGTTGGCAAAGCGCTTGCGCTCCTGAGAACTAGGTGCCCTGACCGCATTGCGCTTCGATTCAACAGATGGCAGCGCAGTAGCAATCGTATCTCGGATGGCCTCATCCTCAACAGAAGATAGACCAAAAGTGCCGAGAATGAAGTCATCTATTGCATTGGCAGTCTCAACAGACATACCCTTCTCTAGCTGTTCCGAGAGTTCCATGGCGACACGCCGCTGGTCGCGACTAAGCTTCTCATGTGGAACGACTGGAAGAAATGCAAGGCTCTCTTTGTAGATAGCATCACGCTCAACACCATACCTGCCATCCACCAACAACTCCACAAACACCATCAAGCTCGACTGCAACCAGAGCTGCAAGTAGCGCGCGACAAAATCTCGCTCTTCTACATGCGCCAGAGATAATCCGTGATAAGACGCATGAAACACAATGCTGACATCAGAGCGGCTCGCGCGCGGAACCAGCCGATCAGCGGAGATATTCTCCCTCAACAAAAGAAGAGGCTTTTTGTATATGGATTTATCGCGAGGGAACAGTAGCGTGCTGCGCTCGAATCTTGGAAGAGCATCCACATCAACCACGAAGCCAAGCTGATCAATGCCTTTCGTGTCAGGCATTCCAATCATGTGGCTCGCATCAAGTTGCTTCCCCGTTTTCCCGCCGACTTGGTAGCCGTTTTTGAACTCGGTCCCAAGCCTCTGCAAATACTGGCCGAGTTCCTCGCCACAGCATCGCATGGACTCAAGCGCGCGAGCCGCAAGCCGGTTTGCACGAAACCGTATCTTCAGCTCCCATGGGCGCGCGACAACGGCTGAGGCAGGCACGATTTGTGCGGCAAGCCAGTCGACCCGCATGCGCGCCTGCTTCGAGTCCTGTTCTGCATCTAGAGCAGGACTTACGAACTGAAATGCTGCATCCTCAAACGGCTCAGGCAACTCGTTCGTTGCAAAGAGCACGCACCATGGGGCATCCACCTCTGGCCATACGCTAGTCAGACGCAGCATCGATCCGTTTAGGATCCCCGTCACCCTGAAGGCTCGAAAAATATTATTCCGAGCCTGTGTCGAACGATCTGAAATGCCGAACAACCAACGCGCATGGGTTATCAGCGCAATCCGTCCGCCCTCCTTTGCCCACTCCATGGAACGCCACACGAACGGCAAGTCCATATTCGTGTCTGGAAGGTCGAACGCCGCCGCGTGAGCATCGCCAAGGCGCTCGCGGACTACTTCCCTAGAATGAGTAACCCATGCCGTCTTGTCCGACATCCCCTCCTGCTTCGCTGTCCACGGAGGATTGCCAAGAATTAGGTCAAACCGGCCCCGGAACTGCTCCTTAACCGCCCCGAGGCTTCCGTAGGCGCTAGACGAAAGATCGAACAGAACATTGTCGCGCAAATCATCAAACTTCAATTCGCTCAACGGCTTCGGTTTTGGGTCAAGCTCAAGCGCCGTCAGATATAGAGCCAACTCTGCGAGCCTAAGTGCGCGACCGTCAATATCGAAGCCAACAAGCTGCTTATTTAAGATTTCACGAATCCGCTTCCGCTTCGGCCTTTCGCCCTTCTCCTGCCACTCCCGCTCAACAAGCCCTCGAAATGCAGTTACCAGAAAGCCGCCCGCCCCTACTGCTGGATCGAGGATCTGCGGCTGAGAGCCCGGCGGCAGCTGCGCCAGCGCTTGCGTCACTACGAATTCGACGAGATGCGATGGCGTATAGTGAATACTTCTCTGCGCCGCCTCACTCGCATCAATACTGTGCGCGAACGCCTCATACACCTCGCTAAGTAGACCTACCGGAACATACGAGAAATTTATCTCTTTCCAGTCAGTTGGAAGCCGTAGTTGACCCGACTCAGTTGCCCCGTGTGCGATGTTGCCGAGCACAAATGAGAAGAGTTCAGGGTCAAATTGTTTCGGATTTTGAGCGAACGGCAATAGGCCGCCGTTGAACACTTCATCAAGCCATTGAAATGTTCGCAAGGCCCGAGCCTTGCCGTCGAGGCAATGTGCCCAATCCTTCGCGTTCTCGCAGACATCATGCGGCTCCAAGCCCATCAAGAGCTTGCGGTCGACGAGAAATCGCCAAAAAAGCCCCCGCCCAACAAGGGACAGAGCATCCGTCTGTGAAAGGCCGCGAGCAGTCGCATCCCTCGCTGAGCGGTGGAGCAGTTGCGTTAGGTATCTGCGACGAGCAACATCGTTCTGGCCAGCGCGAACGTCGTTAAGGAACCTTGGCAGCGCCCACTCTCCAGACCTAGCAGACAATTCCTCACTGGGGCTGATTTGCTGGCTGTCGACATCGACGCGGAACACACGCAGGAGTCCTGGATGCAGCACGCCGACCCATGCCCCATCACCGCGCAATGCGATGCGCCAACACCAATGTGCGAACTGCTCGTCCGACACCCCGTCACGGCCATCGAAGACATGGACACACGGCCGCCCGGCATTCTCCACGACAACCGGGCGACGCCAGTCGGGGGAACTCGCACGCAGATCAAGGTAACTGAGCACGCGAGGTTGGTCGTCGCGGTCTGTGTCGACGAGCTGAGACGGCAGGGCACCGTACCCTTCGAGCTCCTTGAGGATATTTCTCGATGTGCCCTGCATCCGTGTGCCCCGATTGTAGGCGCCTGTCGGCCGACGCCCATAGGCGTCGGCCGCTACCCCCTCTACACGTCTCCTGCCTGCCATGCATCACGATACTCATCCCGGACGGCGGTCTCCAGGGGTTAGCCCGCAGAGGGGAAGCGCCGGATGCCGACCATGCGATACCGTCCACTGGCCTCAATGAGGCTAATCACCGGATGAGCCCGACCGCCGGGAAGCCCCCGTACGGGAGCACCGCCGTCTCCCGGAGCGAAGCTTGCAGCTCGCGAGGCGTTTCCCGCAGCGGTCCTCCGCAGCGCTGGACGTGGGCGTGTCGTCCAGCTTCGCCGCCGGGGGCCCAGCGTAGCCGCAGCCCTCGCCCCGGTACTCCCAGCCCTCATCTGGGTGATGACGCGCAGCGGGATTCGCACCCCGTTCAGCTCGCACCATGCGGCCAGACTGAACTCGGTGATGTGCTTGTTCTCCGTCGTCTTCTGGTCGACCACGAACTCGTCGTCCGTGAAGGCGTCCAGCAGCGATGCGGTGGGGTTGGCGCCTCCGGGGAAGTTCACGGCGTCCAAGTACCGGACGAAGGTGCGCTTCCGCAGGACGCGCGCGCCCTGCAGGTCATTGAAGTCCCGCGCCATGGCGCCGATGGTGCAGGCGACGTTGGCCAGCGCCAGCGTGGGCCGGGGCAGGCGCCCCATGCCGGACTTGTCGAAGCCCTTCGCCTGCACCGCCCAGTGCTGGTAGGCCATCTCCTGCCAGACGACGGGCCCGCGGAGGCCGTTGGTCCGTAACCGTCCGGCCAACGACGTGCTGTGAGGGATTGCCGGGGTAGCGGTGCACGGCGGACGCTTCCGGACATGGCGAATTAGGTGGAGAAGCCGGAGTGGGCGCGCATCGCGGAAGCCTTCGATTCCAGCGGGCAGACGCAGCAGGAGTTCGCACTGGCGCGAGGCGTGTGACTGAGCACGTTGCAGTCGTGGGTGTACCGCAGGCGGCGGGCTGGGGCGGCGCGAGCCGAGCCTGTGCGTCTGCTCCCGGTGCAGGTGACGACGGCGCCCGCAGCGGCCGAGTCCGTGCTGGAGGTGGTGGCGGCAAGCGGAGCGCGGGTGCGAGTCAACGTGGGCACTGACGTGACGTACGTGGCGCGGCTCGTCGCGGCGCTGGGGCGGTGAGGCGGCTATGTTTACCCTTCCTGCGTGGGTACGCGTGGTGCTGGCGACGGAGCCGGTGGACATGCGCAAGTCCATCGACGGCGGCCTGGGGCGAAGACGTCTACTCAGGGCACCTCTTCGCCTTCGTCTCGCGCCGGGGTGACCGAATCAAGGTGCTGATGTGGAGTCAGGGCGGCTTCGTGCTGCTCTACAATCGACTGGAGACGGGCCGCTTCCGGCTGCCCCGGGTGGAGGCGAAGGCGGTGACGCTGGACGCCACGCAGCTGGCGATGCTGCTGGACGGCATCGACGTGGCCGAGGTGAAGCGCCAGTCTGCCTGGGCGCCCCCGGGGCGTACAGGTAGCTGAGCACGTCACCTCGTGAATGGCCTATCTGGCGCGTCGTTGAGAGCGGGTGCCCAGAGTCCTCCCCCTCGACCATTTCTGCCCTTGGCGTGAGGAGGCCGAGGAGCTTCGCGAGCGGATGACGTCGCTGGAGTCGAAGATGGCCGCGCTGGAGCGGCGCGTCTTTGGTAAGAAGACGGAAGGAGCTACCGCCTGTCGCCCAGCAGCTGAAAGGCGAGGCACGAAACCCCGAGCAGCAAGCGGCACAAGCCGAGGCCTCCCTGGCGAAGCGTCGGGAGCGCGCGGCCCGGAAGGCCGTGGAGGCCCCGGCGCGCGAGGTGCGGCACGCGGTGCCGCCCGAGTCGCAGCACTGCCCAGCGTGCGGCCGCGAGGACTTGAAGCCGCTGGGAAAGGGCCGCACCTCGGTGGTGTACGAGTACGTGCCCGCCTTTTTCGAGCGCCAAGTGCACATCCAGGAAGCCCTTGCGTGCGCTTGCGGCCAGGGCGTGGTGACAGCGCCCGCGCCCGCGAGGGTGTGGGCAAAGGCGAGTACGGCCCCGGCTTCCTGGCGCACGTGGTGACGTCCAAGTGCGCCGACGCGATGCCCCTCCACCGGCTGGCGCAGCGGATTGAAAGGGGCGGCGTGCCCAGGCATCGCAGCACGCTGACAGGCCTCTTCCACCAGGCCGCCTCGGTGGTGCGGCCTCTCTCGTCGCACCTCTTGCAAGGCATTGCGGCCGCCGAGGTGCTGTGCGCCGACGAGACGCCCGTGCGCGTGATGGACGTGAAGAAGACGCGCCAAGGCGACCTCTGGACATTCCTCACCCAGACGCCGAAAGGCGAGTGGCTGGTGGGCTACCGTTTCAGCTTGGGGCGCGCCAGCACGACGCCCAAGCACGTGCTGGGCGGCACCCGGGGCGCCCTCGTGGTGGACGCGTACACTGGCTACAACGCGGTGACGCTGCCCGAAGGGCGCGTGCGCGTCGGCTGCTGGGCGCACGTGCGCCGCCGCTTCTTCGACGCGCTTCCCTCCGCGCCGGAAGCCCGTGAGGCCTTGGACTTCATCCTCGCCCTCTACCGCGTGGAGGCGCAGGCCGCGCGACGCGGGCCTTGTGCGCACCGACGCCCACCGTGAACTGCGACTGCAGCTCAGTGCGCCTGTCCTCGCCGCGCTGTGTGCCTGGCTGAAGGAACAGGCCCCGCGCCACCTGCCCAAGGGGCCGCTGGGGCAGGCCCTCTCCTATGCCCGAAAACAGTGGGACGCGCTCACCCGTTTCGTCTCCGACGAGTGCCTGCCCTTGGACAACAACCGCAGCGAGGCGGCGCTGAGAAAAGCGGCCCTGGGCAGGAAGAACTTTCTCTTCGTCGGCCACGAAGCCGCGGGCGAGAACCTCGCCGGCCTCTACGCCCTCGTCGCCACCTGCGAGGCCAATGGCGTCAATCCCGAGGACTACCTCGCCGACGTGCTGCTGCGCGTCCAGACGCACCCGAACGCCCGCATCGGGGAGCGCTGCCGCACGAGTGGAAGCGACTGCGCGCTGCCGACGCGGCCTGAAGCCTCGCGTTTCCATCCGTCACGGCTCGTGCCGTGCACGCCAGTCGTCCGCCTTCAGTCGATCCGGCACGTCGTTGGCCGGACGGTTACGGTGTTCCCCCGCCCGGATGGCTCGATGCAGTCCCCGAACGCTGACCTTGCCGCGCTGCTCCGGTCCGCGATGAACCGGGCCCGGTTTGTCGAGAGGGAACCCAAAAGTGCCGCCGCTGTGGATACGTCGAGCACGCTCCCTCTGCCGACGTGCGCCGCTGCTCGAGGGCAGGGTGCGGCTTCATGCCGTGGCCCTCGCCTAAACCGCGCGCCACGCCGGGCCGTCCTGCGTAGAGCGCCACCTACGCGTATGAGCGCACCTTGCCCCGAGCACGGAGCGCCCCTGGCGCATCACGTTCTCGTGGAAGGGCAGGGGGAGTGGCGGGCTTCTTCGGAAACTCGCGGGGACCTTGGGGTGAAAACGAGAAGGCCCCGGTCCACGACGCGCGGGAGCGGGGCCTTCAGGACTGCTCAAATCAGCGGTTTGGGTCCGGCGCACCGCACGCGTGTCTCCTGTCCTGGCTCAGATTTCGTGCCGGATGAGCCAGAACACCGCCGTCTGGTGCGACACCGGGAAGTAGACGACGTAGACGCTGTGGTAGTCCTTCGCGCCCGGGGCCACCGGCTCGCTCGCGTAGAAGCGCGCCACCTGCGCTGCCTCCGTGCCGTTGCCCAGCGCGCCCGGCAGCGCCGCCACCAGCTCCGGGAAGAACTGCTGCACGTGGCTGCCGAACTCCGCGTACGTCAGGTCTGGCTGCCGCTCGAACTGGAGGTTCTGGTTGGCGCTCAGCGCGGGAATGGACGCGAACGCCCCTTCCGCCACGCGGTCCAGGGACACCGGCGTCGTGCCGGCCACCGAGGGCACGTTGAGCGCCCACAGCGACTCATCACACCAGTTCTCGCCCGTCTTGCAGTGCGTGTGGCCCGCCGCCTGCGCCGCCTGGAGCGTGCTGCTCAGCGGAAGCTGCGTGAGGGGCAGCGGCCCCGCGCCGTAGTAGCGGTAGTAGAAGTCCTTGCACACCGGCCACATCTTCGTGGTGAAGGCGGACTCACCATCCGCGCACCACGGCTTCGCGCCGGAGGACACGAAGCAGTTCTCCACGAAGGCCGCGTGCGCGTCCTGCGCGTCCGTGCACTGCGGGAGCGCCTGCGCGGGCGTGAGGCCCTGCGTCTCCACCACGCTCTCGTCACACACCTCGATGCGCGTGGCCACGTCCAGGTCACAGGCCGTGAACAGCGACGGCTCCGCGCACGCGCTGTTGAGGCAGCCCAGCACCAGGCGGAACTGCTTGCCCGCGCCCGTGCCGGTGCTCACCACCGCCAGGTACTCGCCGCCCTGCGCCAGCGTCAGGCCGGTCACCTTGCTGAGCTGGCCATAGCCCGCGTCGTCGTCCTGCGCGCGCAGCGTGGTGCCGTAGCTGCCGTTCGCGTTCTTCGGGCCGTAGATGAACAGGCCCGTGTCCAGGCCCATGCTGCTGCCCCCGTGCGTCACCTCCAGGGCCACCTGCGCGCCAGCGGCCACCTTGAAGCTGAACGACAGGTACTGCGGGTTCGTGGTGAAGCTCGTCTGCACGAAGCTGTTGAGCCCCACCGGGCCCAGGAACGCCGTGCTGTCCACGATGTTGCCGCTGGACGGCGCGGGCGGCGGATACAGCACTGACTGCGCGCTCGTGCCGACCTCCGAGGCTCCAGTGTCCTCCACCGGCTCCTGCGACGGACCGCACGCCACCAGCAGCAACGACGGCAGGAGCCACGACGACATCCGATTCCACGCGTGACGCATGAGGCACTTCCTTGGCTTGGGGGGAACGACAGCTCAGGGAACGGCGAGGTCCTGGAACCACGTCGCATACGGCGTGTTGCGCACGAGGTGCCGGTTGAAGTCCGGGGCCCCGTCGGTCCACCACGGCGCGCCCCGCTCGCCCAGGCCCACCTTGGCGCGGTGGACGCGGGCGCGGGCGTTGCGTTCGGCCGCCGCATCCTTCGCGCGCTTCGCCCGGCCCACGTCCGCGCGGGCCCGCATCAGCGCGGCCACCAGCAGCTCACGCTGCCGGGGCCCGAGCGCCGGGTTGGAGCGGCGCCACAGCCGTCCCTCCACCACCAGGTAGCGTCCATCCGGGGTGGTGGGGGGCGGCGCGTGCGTCACGGCACCGCGGGGAAGAGGAAGCGCAGAACGTCACCGAAGCGCGCGGACCAGGCCGCCTCGTTGTGCTGGCCGCCCTGCACCACGGTGTACTTCAGGTCGCCGTCCAGCACCCAGCCCTTGGCCACCAGCGCGTCGCGCAGCGCCTGGGCATCCGCCACCGTCTCCGCCTGGCTGCCGGAGCCCTCGTTGGTGCCGATGTCCTCCCAGATGCGCAGCGCGGGCTTCGTGCCCAGCGCTTCCACCGTGTGCACGATGTCCCGGTTCGCCCACCACACGGACGGCGACACCACGCCCAGGCGGCTGAACACTTCCGGGTGCTTCAGGCCCAGCGACAGGGACACCAACCCGCCCAGCGACGAGCCCGCGAGCCCGGTGGACTCCGGCCCCGTCTTCGTCCGGAACTCCGCGTCGATGCGCGGCTTCAGGTCGTTGATGAGGAACTGGCCGTAGGCGTCCGCGCGGCCCGCGTCCGGGTACTCGGGCGGGAAGGGCACCGGCGTGTACTCCGCGATGCGGTCGGACGTGTTGTAGACGCCCACGATGATGAGCGGCTCCACCTCCTTGGCCGTCACCAGCGCCTGCGCCGTCTCATCCACGTTCCACTCCCCAGCGAACGCGGTGACGACGTCCATCAGGTTCTGGCCGTCGTGCATGTAGAGCACCGGGTAGCGGCGCTGGGTGTCCGTCTCATAGCCGGGCGGCAGCCAGACGATGACGTCGCGCGGCTTCAGCGTCGGGTCCGTGGGCGTCACCGCGCGCAGGTAGCGCACGTCGCCGGTGAGCGTGGGGTCCGGCGGCGGCGGCGGGGTCGAAAGGTCCGCCCAGCCGCCCACCACCACGGACACGCGCTCGAAGCCGCCGCCCGTCGTGAAGGTGTGGTTGGCCACCTCCGCGCCCGTTTCGCTCTTCTCCACCGTCTCCCACGCGCCGCGCGTCACCTTGAACTCCAGGGCCGCTCCCACCGGGAAGGTGACGGCACCGGCATAGGCATTGTCCACGGCCTTGGAGAGCTCCACCTCCGCGCCGTTCCAGTTCCCCAGCTCCGGCTGGTTCCCGGACAACCACACCTTCGCATCCCGGGGTGTGATGTCCGGCGTCTTCACGATGAACACGGTCCGGGCGCCTGTCTCCCCCTCCGCCGGTCCAAAGCGCTCCACCGTGAGTGCGACATTCTCCTCGTCCTCGTGGACGGTGAGGGTGTGGTCCGCCTCCGGGGCCCCCGCGGCGTCGAGCGCCACCCAGGCGACGGGCGCCGTCATCCGCACCGCGTAGGTGAAGGCGGTGTCCTTGGGCAGCCGGGCCTTCAGGCTGAACACCCGGCCACCCTGGTAGACCATCTCCAGGCCCGGCCCCGCGGGGCCTCCGAACGTGTCGCTGGGGCCGGTGAGGAAGATGGCCGCGTCGGCCGGCGTCTCCGGCGGCACCGTCACGTCGAACTGCACCGCGGAGAAGTGCTGCTCGGCGGGGACCTGGGAGTCGGAGTGACAGCCCCAGAGAGCCGCGAGGCCCAGGACGAGCAGGAGGACGGGCCGCGAGGGCCGCGAGGAAGGCGAAGGAGACGACATCGGTGGTGGAGCCTCCGGGGGCCGGAACAGGGGCCCCACGCGAAGGCACATCGTAGCAGTGCCCTCCGACACCGTCAGGCGGGTCCCCGGAGACGGGGGAAGTGTCCCGGGGGACAGACCCCTTGGCAGATGGCGGACAGTGCCTACCTTGCGCCGCGCACAGCGGGCACCGGGACGCGGAGTCCCGGCCCCCTCAAGCGAAGGAGTCGCACTGCATGAAGAAGCTGACGCTGCTGGCCGTGACGCTGGGTTCGCTGGTCGTGGGGGCGGGCTGCCACCGCAACACCCGTGACGAGGCCAAGGACGACGTGGAGGAGGCCGGCGACAAGGTGAAGGACACCGCCGAGGACGCCGCCGACGCCACGGGCGACACCGCCGAGAAGGCCGGCGACAAGATCGAGGATGCGACCGACAAGTAGGACGTCGCAAGCGGAGGTCCGTGGGTCCGGGGTCGTTGACCGGGGACGGGCCGGGCCGCGCTGACGTGGACACCCTGGACGTCGGACACCCTTCGTGGTGCCGGCCTCCGGGGTGTCGTCGTTTCCGGCCAGGGCGGTCAGCCGGGGGCCGCGCCCAGGACCCAGTGGCGCTTCACGGTCCACCCCAGGAAGCACTGCGCTCCCGGGGGCGCGTCCTTCCTCTGTCCTCCGCTCACCGCGTGGCGCAGTCCGAGCATGGCGGGCGCGAGCCGCTGGGCGAGGTCACCTCTCCGCTGCGAGAGCCGGGCCTCCATCTCCTGGAGGAAGGCCGGATGGGTCGCTTCGGGCCGGAGCGAGAGGAAGAACAGCATGTGCCGCCAGGCGTAGGCGGCGTTCTTCACGTTCCGGAGCCTGGAGCGATACGCGGGCGGCCGCGCCTCCAGCAGCTCGCACACGCGCGTGAAACAGCGGAGCGCCAGCGCTTCCAGGTGGGGTTCGAGCACGGGCCGCAAGTCCAGGGCCTCCACCAGGGTCGCCAGGTTGTGCGTGGTGAGGATCTGCGCCTGCTCGATGACCCGGCCGTTCGCCGCGACGCTCCGTTGCGCGCTGCCTTCGCCATCCTTCGCGCGGGCCGTGCACAGGGCCGCGAAGGCTTCCGAGGTCCTGGGGCCATGCCTGGACTGCTTCGTGTCGTTCATCACCTGGAGCGCGGAGGGCAGGTCGTAGTAGCGCGCGTACAGCGTCCCCGCGAGCTGCTCCTGCGCCTGACGCGCGGCCTCCAGGTACTTCTCCGTGAAGGCGCCCATGAAGATGTCCGCGGCCAGCTCGTCCACCACCGGCACCTGGAGGTCCGCGCCCTTGAGCAGGGCCCTGACCTCCTGGAGCAGCTTGTTGGGCAGGAGCACTTCCGGGAACGAGCTCAGCGTGAGCCGCACCAACTGCTCCAGGGTCCGCCTGGACGCTGTCTCCGCCGCGAGCCCCAGCTTCCGGTACGCGTCGATGGCTCCCACCCAGGGCAGCTCCTCCAACTTCACCTGGGACTCCAGGTTCACGAGCAGCAGCGAGCGCCGCCGTCGGAACGCCGTGTACAGGGCCGAGTAGAGCGCGCGCAGGGACGGCTGGGAGATGCCGAGCGCCCGGACCTGCGCCGACAACTGCGGAACGACGCGGGCGAGCGTCTCGCTGGAGCGGATGAGGCGCTGCTCGACCAGCATCTCCACGGGGGCGTTCAGCGAGAGCCGCAGCTTGCGCTCGATGCTGGCGGGGAAGGCGAAGCCCTTCACGGGCGCGGTCAGTGCCTCGAGTGAGTCGAGCCCCGCGTCCCCGGGCAGTCCGTCCATCCGGCGCAGGGCCTCCCGGGCGAAGTCCACGCCGCTGGGGCGTTCAAGCTGCTCCCGCTGCCTCGCGCGAAGGGCGTCCAGGCGCTCGGAGCCCGGAAGGCCGCGCGCCTGGGAGATGGCTTCGAGGACGCCGCGCACGCGCCGCGCCTGTCCTGGGAGGAGGGACGTGCGCGCCTGGAGCGCATCCTTGAGCACGGTGTGGAGCCGGCCGAAGTTGAGCTGGGGTTTGCGGGGCCAGGCGCAGAGGGTGTGTTGTTCGAGCGCGCGGTCGATGTCGGAGAGCAGGGTGCGTGCACGCGGCTCGAAGTCCGCGTCGAAATGGAAGGCCGGAGGGGCCTCGCGCAAGGCCCCCGCCCAGAGCGCCACGAGGCGGTCATACAGGGGCGTCCATACCCGCGCGGACTCCCACTGTCGCTGGAGCTCCGGACGCGGACGGACCCGCGCGAGCGCCCCTCGTGTCTCCCCCACATCCCGCACGTGGACGAACGCGGTGTCCGCCTGGGGCGTCGCGGCCGGCACCGGGTAGAAGCGCAGGCGCGGGAAGAACGGTGCCAGCTGGTCGAGCAGGCCTCGCGCGCGCTCCGCCTGGTCATGGTCGAGCAGCCACGCCACCACGAGCAGCGCGCCCTCCTCGGGGACCTGGATGCGATAGCCGCCCGTCCGGAGCATCCGCCGCAGCTCCGCGAGCCCCTCCTCGCCCAGGTACCACGCGTTCAGCACCGCCCGCGCGTTGTCCGTGTCCTCGCGTTGGAGCCGGGACAGCAATGCCTGCTCATGCGGTTGCAGCGCCCCTTCCGCCAGCAGGCGCCCGGTGGCGAAGCCGCCCTTGGCGACCTCCAGCGTCGCCCAGGCGGGGACTTCCGCCACGGGCACGCGCGAGCCGACGGTCAGCGTGCCCTGGATCATGCCGGAGAAGACCTCCGTCCAGGCGCGCACCTTGTCCTGAGCTCGGGCCCGCGCTTCCGCGTCCGGGTGCTCCTGGCTCGTCTGGAGCGCCCGGGCGAGCTGCCCTAGCGGATACTGCGTCCCGATCTCCACCTCGCCGCTGCCATCGTCCTTGTGGTCCACCCGGATCCCCCTCGCGTCCACGCACCGTGCCGGCCACCGGCAGTCTGGCCCAGGACGCGCCGGACGAAAACCCGACACGGACCGCGCGCTCAGTATTCCTTCAGGAGCGCGCCGGCCACCGTGAGGCCCAGCCGCTTGAACAGCGCCGAGACCTTCGCCTTCGGGATCAGCTTCTTCGCGGCCGCTTCGACACGCAGGAGCGAAAAAGCGAGTTGATCGAGCGAGGTGAAGGCCGGCGCGACAGTGCCTTCCTCGTGCGCGTAGCGGACGACCGCCCCCGTCGTGACGTCGAGAAGGAACATCTCGCCGGAGCCGTCGCTCGCGATGCCGACGAACTTGTCGTCGTTTGCACCGAACAGCTCCTCCTTCTTGCAGTCGAAGCCGTAGCTGTCGAAGTCGAAGGCGAGGGTCATCGACGGCACTCCACCGCTCATCACCACCGCGTCCAGCGCGCGCCCCGCGGGAACGGCACGGACCTTCTCGCTGCCGGGCTTCGACACGCGGGGCGCCTTCGGGAAGAAGCGCGCCGCGTCGGCCGCGAAGTCACCGCGCTCGATGTAGCCGGCCAGGGCGCTCACCTCGGTGGCCTCACCCCACTCGGTGAGCGAGGTCTTGCCCACGTCCAGGGGCGTGCCGTCCTTGGCGAAGTACGACGTGCTCTTCAGCTTGCCCTTGGCGAAGACCGCCGTGATGCGATGGGGCCAGGGCTTCGGGACCTTGAAGACCTTGTGCAGGAGCTTGGTGCCGGCGTGCTCGAACAGGGCCCCTTCGACCGGCCCGACGACCCACTCGAGGGCACCGTCGATGACACCGTCACGCAGCTCGACCCGCAGCGTGTCCGGGAAGTCGAAGCCGGGGCGGAAGCGCACCTCGACCAGTGCGCCGTCCGCGAACGTCGCGAGCATCGTGCTGGTCGGCCCCTTCGGCAGGCCGAGCGCCGCCTGCAGGGCCACGCGCGGCGCGTGCTCGGACATCTGGTGGATGGCGAGCGACCACTTGATCTCTCCATCCAGCTTGCCGTCCTTGCGTGTGGCGTCGAGCAGCAGGAGGCCCGACGGGTGGATCCACAGGCGCTCGCGCGAGTCATTGGGGCCTCCGAGCCGCCAGAGGTTGGCGTCGGCATCGAAGGTGGCTTCGGGAGGTACGTCCTTGGGGCGCAGGGCGGTCGTCATCGTGCCGGACCATACCTGCCGCATCCCTCATTGGGCTGCTCATCAACCACGCCTCCCGGAGGTCTGGAGGCGCCGTGCTAGAAGGGACGGGTGATTTCCGCCCTTCCCGCCCTGAACGAAGCAGACGCATCCCAGGGCCGCGCAGGCGTCGCGAGACTCGCCTTCGAGCGCTCCGGTCCACGCACCGTGGTGCGCACCGCGCTGGCGCACAGCCCGCTGCGGCTGCTCACCCCGCGCAACCACGGCCACGCGGCCTGGGCGTATACGAGTTCGTTTGGCGGCGGGCTGGTGGACGGTGACCACCTGCGGCTGGACGTGGACGTGGCGGAAGGGGCCACGGCGCTGCTCGCGACCCAGGGCTCCAACCGCGTCTACCGTTCTCCCAAGGGCTGTCGCAGCGACCTGCACGCGCGCGTGGGCCCGGACGCGCTCTTCGCGTGGGTGCCGGACCCCACCGTGTGTTTCACCGGCGCCCGCTATGCCCAGACCTTGGACATGTCACTCGCGGCCGGGGCGTCGCTGGTGCTCGCGGACGTGGTGACGGCCGGGCGCAGCGCGCGGGGTGAGCGGTGGGCCTTCCTGCACTACGCCTCGCGCCTGCGCGTCGCGCGGGAAGGCCGCGCGCTCCTGGATGAGAAGTGGGTGTTGGATCCCGCGCAGGGGGCGCTGCCTGCGCGCCTGGGCCGCTTCGACGCGCTGGCCACGGTGTTGCTGGTAGGGCCCGCGCTGGCTTCCGCGCGAGAGGCATTGGCCGCGCGGGTGGCGGGCCTGCCGGTGAAGCCGCGCGCGCAGGAGATCCTCTCCGCGAGCCCCCTGGGCGAGGATGGGCTGCTCCTGCGCGTGGCGGCCGTCTCACTGGAGACGCTGCTCTCCACCACGCGTGACTGGCTGTCGTTCCTGCCGGGCCTGCTGGGCGACGACCCGTGGGCGCGGCGGGTGTGATGGAGGTCATCGGCGGCACGTGAGGGCCGCCGAGCTCCCGGGAGTGCGTCAGTTGTAGCGGGTGAGGTCGAAGGACTTGTAGTCGGGATACAGCCGGTCGATGTGCTCCGCCGTCAGGTTGACCAGGTCCTTGTGGCTGTTCGTCTGCCATTCGGCGGTGTTGGCATCCATCAGGCGGCTCTTGCCGTCGGTCTTGTGCAAGCCGATGACGTGGCCATCCGCGGACTCGCCCGGCTTGCGAAGGCCCATCCGGTAGTGGCCGTCCTCCTTCGTGCCGTCGAACAGCTTCTGGCCGAAGGTGCTCCCTTCGATGGGCTCGTAGTCCTGCACGCGCACGCCCGGGTTGCCGCCGCCACGGCCGGTCCGGAAGTCGTCGGTCAGGCTCTGCATCGCGGCCTGCTTGTGCTCGAGGGCTTCCTTGTCCTGGTTCAACTGGGCCATTCCCGCCTTGAACTCCTGGTTCAGCTCGGCGCGCTGTTGCTTCAGGCCCTGGCGCTCGTCCGGGGTCAGGTCCGGGTTCGTGAGCAGCTCGTTGATCTCATTGCGCTGCGCGCGCTTGTCCTTGAGCTGCTCCACGCTGTCCTGGAACTTCGAGACGGCGGACATGTGCTCGTTGTTCAGCTTCGTGAGGGAGTTGCTCTGGAGCGACTCCGCGTGCTGCTTGTCGATGAGGCCGCCGAAGTGGTTGTCGGTCAGCTTGCCGAACGCCTGGGAGCCCTTCTTCGGGTCGCCGCCCGCCTCGATGCCGGTGCGGATCCACTCGGACGTCATCGCGCTGCACACGCCGTCCTGCGTGCCGGAGGGCAGGTTCGGCTTCTTCAACATCGGGTGGCCGCCCTGGTCCGTGTAGCGGAGGATTTCCGAGCCCGGCACCTCCGCCTTCATCTCCTCGGCCACCTTCTGGATTTCAGGGCGCACCGGCGCGGCCTTGCCCTTGCCCGGGGTGCGGCCCATCGCCAGGTCCTGCACCTCGCTCTCGGAGAGCTTCGGCGCCTGCACCTGCGGCCCCTGGAGGTCGTGCGCGTTGATGTTCGGACGCGACGACGAAGAGGACGCCTCCGCGTTCGGCGTGGGCTTCTTGAACGAGTCCCCCTGCGGCGTCTTGTCCGGTCCCGCCGTCTTCACGGGCGCCGCCGGCTTCGACACGGGCTGGGCGCCCGTGGAGGTCTTCCCCTGGGCCACCGTGTTGTCCACCTTCGGCGGGGCGGGGGGCGCCTTGGGCG
>NZ_RAWD01000159.1:0-21347 GCF_003612065.1 Corallococcus sp. CA047B | reverse complement strand
CCACGCCCCCGCATCCCCGCTTCACGAAGAACCTCCCCGCGCGCACGTCGCCCGGGGAGGTTTCTTCATTTCAAGCCGCTCACGCCGAAAGCGAGGTGGGCTCTTCCTGTTCGCGCTCCTCGCGGGAGCGCTGGGCGGACACGGACGGCAGGGTGTGCACGCGCGCGACGAGACACGCCGCGCTGCCTCCGGCCAGGTGGAACTGATCCAACTTCACGCTGACGGCCCGGCGCCCCAGCCCGCGCAGCAGCGCCTCCACACGGGGCACGCGCGCGCCGACAATCACCGTGTTGCCCACCTCCACCAGGTTGAGGCCGAAGGCGAGCGCGTCCTCACGCGCGACGGGCACCACCTGCTGGATGCCCTCCGTGCGCGACAGCGTGCGGAGGGACTCGGGGGTGAAGGCCTCGGGACACACGAGCGCGGTGCCGTCGGACAGCACGGTGAGCGCGGTGTCCAGGTGGTAGAGGTACGGGTCGCACAGCTCCAGCGGCGTGACGGGCGCGTCGAGGAAGGCCTCCAGCACGCCCGCGGCCCGGTGGGTGGAGCGCTGGCCCCAGCCCAGCAGCGCGCCTCGCCCCTGGGGCAGCATGGCCACGTCGCCACCTTCGATGTGCACGCGCCCCGGCTCGATGACGTCGAAGCCGCGCGCGGACAACCACCGGGCGCGGGCGCTCTGCTCACCCCGGCGCTGCCCGTGGCGCATGGTGGCGAGCAGCGCGCGCAGCTCGCCTTCCTGCGACACGAGCACCGCGTTGTCCTTGGCGAAGACGGAGTCGTACGCGCCGTGGACGAAGGGCAGCTCGAAGAAGCCCGCGCCCGCTTCGCGCAGGGTGCGCAGGAAGGCCCGGTGTTGCGAACAGGCCCGGCGCCACGCGACGGCGCCCACCCTCATATGTGGATTGATGTTCCACGCGACCTGATACGCGCAGTCACGGGAGCGAACATGGTCCTTCTCGCAACGCACCTGACTGACGGCGAAGGTGGCAGGAGCGAAGTGGCCGGTGTGCAAGGTCATCCCCATACATGTGGTCGGAAGGCACTCCCGCCTTCCGAAGACGTGTAGAGAGGGTGCGCACCATGAGCGGGCTTGGCGAGGTGGTGGGGAACGTGGGAGCAGGGGTTGAGGATGCCCGCCTGTCCGAGCAACTGCATCGGACCCTCTTGCGCTTCAACCACGCTCGACTGGCTCCGGGATTTCCCACTGAAGGCTGGCGAGCGGGCGTGCAGGCGGAGACGCAGTTGCGCCTGCTGGAGGGCGAGTACGTGGAGGCGGAGCGACAGCGCATGGCGGCATGGGCCGCCGAAGCGCCCGAGGACGCGGACGGTTTCATCGCGTGGTTCGAGGACCTGAAGGAGACAGGACCCGGGCAGCAGGATCCGCTGTTCCCGTGGCTCGCGACGCAGGCGTCCCTGGAGCAGATGCGCTGGTTCCTCACGCAGGAGGTCGCGGGTGAAGCCGGCTTCGACGACCTGGTGGCGCTGACGCAGTTGCAGTTGCCCACGCAGGCGAAGCTGGAGCTGGCGCGCAACTACTGGGATGAGATGGGCCGCGGGCGCGAGGACGCGATGCACGGGCCGATGCTCGCGGAGATGGCGGCGAAGCTGGGCCTGAAGCCCACGGACGAGGACACGGTGTGGGAAGCGCACGCGCTGGCGAACCTGCTCTGCGCGTTCGCGTTCAACCGCCGCTACACGTACCACGCGGTGGGCGCGCTGGGCATCGTGGAGGAGACGGCACCGGGCCGCACCGCGTGCGTCAACGAGGGCCTGAAGCGCCTGGGCTTCGACATGCGGGTGCGGCGCTACTACGCGGTGCACTCCACGCTGGACGTGAAGCACTCGGAGACGTGGAACCGGGAGGTGCTGCGTCCGCTGGTGGCGGCGAACCCCGCGTGCGCGAGGCCCCTGGCGGAAGGCGCGCTCTTGCGGCTGTCCGCGGGCGCGAAGTGCTTCGAGCGCTACCGCCGGGAGCTGGGCCTGGAGCTGAAGTCGCTCAGCTGAAGAAGGCAGGGCGCGCGCCTGGCCGTCCTTCCCTCCGGGACCTTGCGCGTGTGCGCTGGGCCCGGGGGTGCGTCGTGCAGCGGACGGCGCTCGCGGCGGCTCGCGGCGGGAGGGATGCGCCGCGAAAGGGGGGGACGCCAGCTTGGGAGGCCGTTGCCAAAGCTTCCCTGCTGGAGGTCCCGATGTCCCTGTTCCGAATCGCCTGCGTGGTCGTGCTGGCCCTGACGGCGTGCGCCTCCCCGGGCACGTCCTTCGACGACGTGATGCGCCGCACGCAGCCCTTGATGCCCAAACGGCCGGATCCGACGACCTACGGCACCCGGCCGGAGAACCCGGTGCGGGTGGGCTGGGGCGACAAGGGTGTGCTGGCGTATTTCGGTCTGTTGCGCGGGCCGGAGGGACAGCCGGTGGCGTGGCGCCGGATGGGGGACTGCTGCGAGTTCACCCAGGTGGACGGACGGGCCAACGAGCGCGGCCGGCTGTCCATCTTCGAGGTGACGTACGAAGGGTTGGACACCCCCGTGGTGCTCTACGTGGACGCGTACACCGGCGGGTCCGTCTACGCGCCCTGGGGCTTCACGTTGGAGGGAGGCCCGGACGCGCCGCCGCCGCCGGGGACCGAGCCGGACATCATCGACCTGTAGCAGCGAGCCCCCGGTCGGGCGTGCGCCACCCCCTTCCGGATGGCCCTCATCATGCCTAGATGCAGGGTTCGGGCGGGCAGGCCGGAGCCCGGGACGCGGGCGTGACTTTTCCGGAGACCCCCTCCGTCACGCTGGAAAGTGGAAGTTTCCCGCCGCGGGCGGTCCTCCCGGTTAGCCATGGGAGGTGCGGCCCACGCGGCGCTGCGCTAAGCGTTCGACCGCTCTCCCGACGGAGGAGGAACCGTGGCGGCTGTGAAGAAGAAGCGTTGGCCCTATGTGCTGGGGGGCATCCTCGTCCTCCTTGTCGCCATCGTGGCGGTGGTGCTGTGGCGCCTGGACGCCATCCTGTTGAAGACGGCGCGGGATCAGGCGGCCACGTATTCGCAGAAGCTCGGGCGCCCCATCGAGATTGGCGACATCTCCACGAAGCTCTTTCCCCATGTCGGCGCGCAGATCGAGAACGTCGTCGTGGGCCCCGCGGAAGGTGAAGACCTGCCGCTCGCGGAGCTGAAGACGGTGGACGTGAGCGTCGCGGCGATGCCGCTGCTGACGTCGAAGGGCAAGGACATCCAGGTCAAGAACGTGGAGGTGTCCGGCCTCACCGTGAACGTCCTCCGGTTGGCGGACGGCACCACCAACGTGCAGCGCCTCCAGGAGAAGTGGGCCTCGCAGCAGCCCAAGGAGGAGACGCCGGAGGAGGAGACGCAGCCCACGGACCTGTCGGGCGTGCACGTGGAGCGCGCGGCGCTCACCGACGGCACCATCCGCTTCGTGGACCGCGCGGGCGGTCAGCAGGCGCGGGAGCTGGCGGTGCGCGACCTGGACATCGAGGTGAAGGACCTGCGCGTGGGCAAGCCGCTGAAGGTGGACCTGGCGGCGGCGGTGCTCGCGGAGAAGCAGAACCTCAAGATGACGCTCCAGGCGGCGCCGCTGCCGGCGACGCTGGTGCCCACGCCGGAGCAGGTGACGCTGAAGGCGGAGCACATCGACCTGTCGCCCCTGGGGCCGTTCCTGCCGCCGGACGTGGGCCTGCAGGCGGGCACGCTGGACGCGGACTGGAAGGCGGACCTGGGCGGCGCGGTGCCCGGCGGCAAGGGCCCCACGAAGCTGGTGGGCGTCATCAAGGCGCTGGGGATGAAGTTCGCGGGCTCGGAGGGTGGCAAGGCGCTGGACGTGGTGCTCGACACGGACGTGACGGGCGACATGGAGACGGGTGACCTGGCGCTGGACAAGCTCAAGCTGGACCTGGGCCCCGCGGCCATCACCGGCAAGGGCAAGGTGAAGGGGCTGCTCACGGACAAGCCGGCCGTGGAGGGCTTCGAGCTGGTGGGGCGCAACCTGGATCCCGCCGTGCTCGCCGAGTACTACCCGCCCCTGAAGAAGCAGCTCAAGGGCATGGTGGCGGGCCCCATCGGGCTGGACGTGCGCGGCAGCGGCACGCAGGCCGAACAGGCCATCAACATCGCGGTGAACCTGACGCCGGTGCGGCTGCGGGTGCCGGACCAGTTGTCCAAGGAAGCCGGCGGCGCGATGACGCTCAACGCGAAGCTGACGGGCGCGGCGGCCAGCGGCGGCGCGCTGCGCTTCGACGCGAAGGCGGACCTGGACGGCGTGGACATGCGGCCGGGCCTGCTCGTGAACAAGGCGCCCGGACAGCGGCTGGATGTCGCGGCGGCGGGCACGTACACGCCGGCGAAGACGGGCAGCGGGATGACGGTGAACGTCACCAGCATGACCCTGAGCGCGCTGGAGGACACGGTGTCGGGCACCGCGACGGTGTCGCTGGCCGGCACGGGCAAGAAGGCGACGACGACGTTCAAGGCCGCGGTGAAGAGCGCGCGGCTGGATGCGGACAAGTTGTTGATGAGCGAGGAGGAGGTCCTCGCGCGCACGGGCGGCAAGCCCCCGCCCGAGCCGCCGGTGGAAGCCACGCGCTTCAACGGCTACCGGGGTGACATCCAGTTCGCCATCGCGTCGCTGCGCTTCACGAAGATGGACCTGAGCCAGGTGACGGGCGTCGTGAAGATGGTGGACGACCTCATCACGGTGGAGAAGTTCTCGACGGGCATCTACGGCGGCAAGGTGGTGGCGGACGGGACGACCATCCGCCTGGGCCCGTCGCCGGAGGCGCGGCCCTTCTCCGCGAAGGTGCAGGTGCAGGGCATCGAGATGGCGCAGGCCCTGGCGGAGCGCACGCCGAAGCAGGTGATGACGGGCAAGTTCAACGGCAACGTGGACGTGCAGGGCGTGGGCTACACGCCGGAGAAGCTGCAGCAGACGCTGCTGGGCGGCATCAGCGGCAACCTGCTGGAGGGCACGTTCCTGGGCAAGGACCTGGTGTCGTCGGTGACGGGGCCGCTGGCCAAGGCGGTGCCGTTCGCCAAGGGGCTCAAGAGCGGCGACGTGACGTCGCTGGGAGAGAACCTGCCCTTCAGCGTGACCATCAAGAACGGCGTGGCGCAGCTGAGCAAGCCCATCACCTGGACGCGGCCGGAAGCGGCGATGAGCTTCGATGGCGGCATCAAGCTGGACGGCACCCTGGACCTGACGGGCGGCGTGTCGCTGACACCCGCGACCATCAAGGCGCTGACGGCGGGCAAGGTGACGCCGACGGAAGCCATCCCGGTGGGGCTGAAGCTGTCGGGCAAGGCGTGGAGCCCGGAGGTGACGGGCATCGACGTGAAGCCGGCGGCGACGACCATCCTGAAGCTGGCGGGCTCGTCGGTCGCGGGCAGCCTGCTGGGTGAGAAGGGCAAGGCCGTGCAGGACATCATCACGGGCGGCCAGGACAAGGCCAAGGCCGACGCGGAGGCGCGCGCCAACGAGGAGAGGAAGAAGCTGGAGGACAAGGCCCGCGCCGAGCAGGAGAAGGCGAAGCAGCGCGCGGAGGAAGAAGCGAAGAAGCGGCTCAAGGGCATCTTCGGCGGGAAGTAGTCGCCACGAAGTCCGCGAGTGGCATGCGCGCCGCGGAGCTCCAACGGGAGCTTCGCGGCGTTCGTGTTTCCGCTCCCTGGCGTAGGCTTGTCACCCATGCGCACCCGGTTCACGCGGCTCGAAGTGGACGGCTTCCGCTCACTGCGCGGCGTGGTGCTGCACCCCGAGCCGCTGGAAGTCCTGCTGGATGCGGATGGCACCGCCACCCGCGACCTCATCGCGTTCTTCACGCTCCTGCGCGAACTGGCGCACGGCCGGCTCCAGCAGCACCTGTCCCAGCCCGGCGTCACGGACGGCCTGCGCAGCCCCGTGAAGCTGTCCCTGGCCGTGGATTGGAACACCTACCGCGTGGAGTTCCAGCGCTTCCCTGACGGCGTATGGCGCCTCGTGGAGGAGGAGCTGGACCTGCTGGCGGGCGTGTCCGTGGAGCTCATCGCGCCCGGGCAGAAGCAGCCGCCCTCCGAGGAGGCCCAGCTCCGCACCTACGCGGACCTGCCCCCGGCGACGGAGCCCGAAGTGCGAGGCACCGACGCGGAGGAGGAGGACCGGATGGTGGGCGGCATCGTCCAGTGGGGCATGACGATGATGGCGCGGCTGCTGCGAGGCTTCCGCGTCCAGCCCGCCGGGGCCTTCGAACAGGACGAAGACTCCTTCCTCGTCCTGGAGGAGCCCGACGTGGACCTGCCCGCGAATGCCTTCTGGGACCGGGTCCAATCCGCTCGCGCGGCGTCCCTGCGGGTCCCCGTGCTGCTCTTCACGCCGTCGGTGGCCCTGGCGGACGCCTTCGACCTGCAAGACGTCCAGCGCGTGGAGACCACCGCCGACGGCACGACCTCCTTCCGGCCGCTGCAGGCCCGGAAGGAGCGGAACGGTTAGGCGTTACTGCGTGGCGCCGCCGCGCGCTTCCCAGCCGGAACCGCCACCGGCGCCGCCCCGGGGACCTCCGCCGCGCGGGGCCGAGTCCTCACGGCGCATCTCCAGGTACTTGGCCTGCTGATCCGCGCTGAGCACCTTCTGCATCTCCTGGTCGGTCTGCGTGCGCAGCTCGCGCATCTGCCGGCGCACGTCCTGGCGGGGCTGACCGTTGCCGCCCGATGACATCAGCGCCTGGCGCTTCGCGTCCTCGGCCTGGAGCTGCCTGGTCAGCTCCTGCTCCTGGCTGTAGCTGAGCCGAGCGTCGGTGATGAACGTCTTGAGGCGCTCGCTGCGTTCGGCATCCGCCTGCGTCCGCATCTGGTCGATCTGCTGCTGCCACTGCTGGCGCTGCTCGGTGCGCTGCTCGTCCTGCACCGTGCGCAGGATCTCCTTCAGCGACTGCTTCCCGCTCTCGGAGTTCAGCGCCTCGCCCACCATCACGGCACGCACCTCCTCGCGCAGCTTCGCCACCTCGGCCTCCAGGCCCGCGGGCGCGGGACCCGAGCCGCCCGGGGTCGTGCCGGGCTGCTGCTCGAAGGCCATCATCCGGCGCGACAGCAGCTGCACCGTCTCCTCCAGGGCCTTCACGCGCGTCTGGAGCGCCCGGACGTCCGCGGACGTGTCCTGCACACGGGGCGCGGCGTCCGTCGCCGGAGCCTCCGAACGACCGGGCCCCCACAGGGCCACGCCGAGCGCCACCGAAGCCAACCCCACCGATGCGATGCCGAGAATGCGATTCATGATGTTCCTTCTGACGGAAGACCCGGCCGCCTATTCCATCGCGCTCCCGGGCGCCGCCTTCACGCCTTCATCCTCCCACCCGCACGCCCCGCGAGGAAACGTCCGTGCGCGCGTGCCTGCCTGCTCCCCGTCTCGCGAGCGTTGACCTCGCCCGGCGGGACACGGAGAGTCCCGCGCCATGACGCTCCGTCCCATTGCCGAAGTCGGCGCCGAGCTGGGCCTCGCGCCGGAAGATGTCCTCCCCTGGGGTCGCGACCGCGCCAAGGTGTCCCTGGACGCCCTGGGCCGCCGCTCGCGCCAGGGCCGCATGGTGCTGGTGTCGGCCATCAACCCCACCCCTCCCGGCGAGGGCAAGACCACCATGTCGGTGGCGCTGGCCATGGGCCTGCGCCAGCGCGGGCGCAAGGCGGTGGCGGCCCTGCGCGAGCCGTCCCTGGGGCCCGTCTTCGGGGTGAAGGGCGGCGGAACAGGTGGAGGCGTGGCCAGCCTGGAGCCCGCGGCGGACATCAACCTGCACTTCACCGGCGACCTGCACGCCATCACCAGCGCGCACAACCTGCTGTCCGCGCTGGTGGACAACGCCGTGTACTACGGCCACCCGGTGGTGCTGGAGGGCACGAAGGTGCGCTGGCGCCGCGCCATGGACATGAACGACCGGTTCCTGCGCAACGTCATCGTGGGGCTGGGCGGCAAGGCGCACGGCGTACCGCGCGAGACGTCCTTCGACATCACCGCCGCCAGCGAGGTGATGGCCATCCTCGCGCTGTCGGAGAACCTCCAGGACCTGGAGGCGCGGCTGGGGCGCATCGTGGTGGGACAGGCGCCGGACGGCTCGCCGGTGCGCGCGAAGGACGTGAACGCGGCGGCGTCCATGGTGGCGCTGCTGAAGGACGCGCTGATGCCGAACCTCGCCCAGACGCGCGAGGGCGGACCGGCCATCGTGCACGCGGGGCCCTTCGGCAACATCGCGCACGGCTGTTCGTCGGTGGTGGGCACGCGGCTGGCGCTCGCGTACGCGGACGAGGTGGTGACGGAAGCGGGCTTCGGCTTCGACCTGGGCGCGGAGAAGTTCCTGGACATCAAGTGCCGCGGCGCGGGCGTGTGGCCCCGGGGCGTGATGCTGGTGGTGACGCTGCGGGCGCTCAAGCACCACGGGGGCGCGAGCGCCGCGCAGGTGGCGGAGCCGGACCGGGAAGCGCTGCTGCGGGGCTTCAACCACCTGGAGAAGCACCTGGAGTCGGTGGCCGCGTTCGGCCTGCCGGCGGTGCTGTGCGTGAACCGCTTCCCGCAGGACA
This sequence comes from Corallococcus sp. CA047B, assembly GCF_003612065.1. Classification (NCBI taxonomy): domain Bacteria; kingdom Pseudomonadati; phylum Myxococcota; class Myxococcia; order Myxococcales; family Myxococcaceae; genus Corallococcus; species Corallococcus sp. CA047B. The sequence goes on along the minus strand of NZ_RAWD01000159.1, from coordinate 12,814 downwards.
CGGCGGAGGAGCTGGACGAGCTGCGCGCGTTCGCGAAGGCGAGGAACGTGGGCATCGCGGTGTGCGACGGCTTCACGAAGGGCGGCGAGGGCTCGCTGGAGCTGGCGGACACGGTGCTGGCGATGCTGGACGCGACGGATGCGGCGCCGCCGAAGCCGCGCTTCCTCTACGAACTGGACCAGTCGCCGGAGGAGAAGATCCGCGCCATCGCGCGCACGGTGTACGGCGCGGACGACGTGGCCTTCACGCCCGGGGCGCGCAAGGACCTGGAGACGGCGCGGGCGCTGGGAGGCGCGGGGCTGCCCGTGTGCATGGCCAAGACGCACCTGTCGCTGTCGGATGACCCGACGAAGACGGGCCGTCCCCGGGGCTTCACGCTGACGGTGCGCGAGGTGCGCCTGTCCGCGGGCGCGGGCTTCCTGGTGGCGCTCACCGGCGAGCTGCTCACCATGCCGGGCCTGCCCCGGGAGCCCGCCGCCCGACGCGTCACCGTCCACCCGGACGGTCGCATCACGGGCCTGATGCAGGGCGAGTAGCCCCCAGGGAAACGGGCCGCCCCGGTGCATCCGGGACGGCCCGTGGGCCCTGCGTGTTCCAGCGAGGAAGCGCTAGACGCGGAACGACGTGGACAGCTCCTGGAGCTTGCCCAGCGACGTGTTGATCTGCCCCACCGCCTCTTCGGCGTTGCTGGTGGCCATCACCACGTCGCTCATCATCTCCGACAGCTGCGTCACCACTTCGGTCATCTGGGTGATGCCCGCGTTCTGCTGGGTCACCGAGGCGACAATCTGACGCGCGGCCTGGCTGCTCTCCTGCACCACCTGGGTGATGTCCTTGAGCGTCGTCGCCGAGGCGAGCACCTGTTCGATGCCCTCCTCCATCTTCTGGCTGTCGCCCTCCGCGATGCTCACCGTCTGGCGGATGGCCTGGTTGATCTCCAGGAGGATCTTCCCGATGCGCTGCGTGCTCTGGAGCGACTGACCGCTGAGCGCCCGCATCTCCTTGGCCACCACCGCGAAGCCCCGGCCCTCTTCACCGGCCCGCGCCGCCTCGATGGCCGCGTTCAGCGCCAGCACGTTGGACTGGTCCGCCAGGTCCTTCACGCTGCCGATGATCTCTCCGGCGTGCACGGCCTGCTCGGACAGGTGCCCGATGCTGCCCACCAGCGCGCCCACCCGCTGGCGGATCTGCTGCAGACCCTCCGCGCTGCGCTCGATGGAGACCTGACCGGACGAACTGAACGCGTCCGCCTGCGCCGCGACCTTCAGCACCATCTCCGCGCGGCTGGCCGCCATGCCGGACGTCTGGGCGATCTCCGCGATGGTGGAGCTGGCCTCCGTGAGGCTGCGCGACTGGTTGGTCAGGAAGTTGAGCTGCTCGTGGCTGGCCGTGTTCAGCCGCGCCGCCGCCGCCGTCAGCTCCGTCACCACCGAGTGCAGCGTGCCCGGCACCGAGCGCAGCCGCTTCATCAGCGTCTCGATGCTGCGCGCCAGCTCGCCCACCTCGTCCTGGGCGGACGTGTCGATGGGCTGCGTCAGGTCACCGTCCCGCGCGATGCGCGTCGCCGTCTCCGTCAGCCGCGCCAGGGGCAGCGTCACTTCGCGCAGCAGCCACACCGTGAGCGCCGCCAGCGCCGCGATGCAGGCCACCGACAGCAGCAGCACCCACGTGAGCGTCGTGCCGTGCAGCGACTCCATCTCCGTGAAGGCCTCGCGCTGCGCGGCCTCCTGCTGCGCCGTCACCGCCTCCAGCCCGTCGTGCACGGTCTTGTGCGCGGGTGCCAGCTTCGCCAGCGCCTCGTCGGCGCCCGCGCTGTTCTGGGCCGCCAGCGACACCACCTTGGATGCCTCCTGCCAGTAGCCCGTGAAGGCCTCCTGCAGTGCCTCCACCCGCGCGACGTCCACGTCCTTCATGCCGCGCAGGGCCTTGAGGCCCGTGGTGAGCTCCGTCACCTGGGCTTCCAGCGTCTGCCGCTGCACCGCGTGCAACGCCACCGCGTCGCCCACGTCCTGGTGCAGCGCCGCGAAGCCCGCGCGCGCCGTCTGCGCCTGGCTCACCGACGGGGCCAGACTGAAGCCGATGCGATCCGAAGCCGCGCGCGTGCGCGTGCCCAGCCCCACCGTCACCGCCACGATGGCCACCAGGAACACCGACGCCACCACCGGCAGCACCATCATCTTCTGCTTGAGCCTCAACGCCATCACACACCCCCTCGCGGGCCCACGTCAGACATCCCGATGAAGCGCGGGGGTGCATCCCCGCGGGGCCTGCTGCGCCAGCTCATTGTCGCTCATCCTTCCGCGGCCCGGGCGGGCCCCGCCGACGGTTGAGGCCCCGTCGAGGTCCGTAGGATAGACAACACCTCTCCCCCCGACTCAAGCCCGCGACCCTTGAAATATCGAGTAAACGGGTCGGGATTGCCCCGTAGGGTCCCCCGGGACACTTCGCCCTGTCAGGTGGGACCTGCCTCGCAGGACGTTCCACGTCAGAGGTAGGAGCTTACGGCACACGCTGGCGCGATCATTCCAGCCCGCCGGAACGACGCCCGGGTGCTGGGCGAACCGTGGGTCCGTCGTTCAGCGGTGAAGGATGTCACGGTGCGTCGGGTGCGCCGGGTAGGGGTGGAGGGTGGCCTCGGCCTGGGCGAGCAGGGAATGGGCTTCATCGGCGGTGGTGGTCCGCAGCAGCGCGTCACGCAGCGTCGCGGAGTGCAGCAGCGCCGCGATGCGCGACAGCACGCCCAGGTGCAGGCCCGCGGTGTCGGGCGGGGTCGCCATGCCGACGAAGAGGTGCATCCGGCCGTGCTCGGGTCCACCGAAGGCCAGGCCCGCCCGGTGGATTCCCAGACAGGTGACGATGCGCCGCACGCCCCCCACGCGGCAGTGGGGGATGGCCACGCCGCCTTCCATCACCGTGGAGCCCAGGCGCTCTCTTTCGCGCAGGTGGTAGGCGAGCAGGTGCTGCGTCATGCCGGCCTCCGGGGCCAGCAGTCCCGCCAGTTCCTGGAGCAGCGTGTCGCTGTCGCGCGCCTGCAAGGACGGTTGGATCGCCTCCACCGTCAGGAAGTCCATCCACCGCATGTGCCCTGCCTCCCGGCCCGTGGGGCCGCTGCTGTCTCCAAAATCCGCTGTCCACCCCGCCACCGGGCCAACGCATCAGAGAGCGACGGCGACGCGCTCGCGGCCCACCATCACGATGCACGCGGCGAGCACGCGCGCGCTGAACCGGTCGCGCTCGCTGTCCTCGAACGCCTGCACGAGCACCTCCGGATCGTCGTCCAGGAACAGCGTGGAGCCCACGCGCTCGAAGACGTGGGCGAGCAGGCTGCGGCAGCAGGTGCAACGCCAGGCCCGCTCCAACGCACGACCCGCGCGGCGGCGAGCGTCCACCAGTCCCTCCGCGCCCAGCATGCGCACCGCCTTGAGCGAGCCCTCCTGTCGGGTCCCGGTGTGGCGCGCCCTGGCGCTCCACGACTTCAAGATGGCGATCATCCCCATGGTTTCCACTCCTGGATGCCGGGGTTCTTCCACCCGGACACCCCCCACCCAGGAGCATCCCGCGTGCCGTCAGGGCGGCGCTCCATTCCCGCGTTCTTGCTGGGGATTCCTCCGCCCTGTCACGCGCGGGATTTCATCCTGCACGGTGACGCCGTGCAGGACGCGGTGTCGGCGGTCGCCTCATCGCCAGGGGTCGCACGCGCGCCAGCCAGCCGAGCAGGAGGGGCGAGCGGATCCGCCATGCGCGGAGGGCGGACGCGGACCTCAGCGCGTGGGGTGCTTGCGGAAGGGCTCCACCTCGCCCCGGCAGGCCGCGTCGCATTCGGAGAAGTGCGTGAGGAAGTCCGCGAGCTGACCGCACTTGCGGGGGAAGCGCGTGCCGCCCCCATCCGGCAGGCACAGCACCTCGAACTCGTCGCGCGTCTCCCGGAACAAGGCCTGGCGCTGCGAGGGCGACATCGCGTTCAGCGCGCGGTTCTCCCCGCCCTGCAACCACAGGAAGACGCCCACCAGCATCAGCAGGAGGATGCCGATCCACGTGCCCCGGCGCACCCAGCGGTCCGGCGCGGGCGTCAGCTCCTTCGCGAAGATGTTGTCCTCGCCCCCTTCATCGGGCGGCGTCCCGTCGTTGCGCATGGGCTCCATTCCATCCATGGCGCGTGCCAGACGCACGGCCGTTCCGCAGCAGACACCAGTCGGCCCCACGTTGCACCCTGCAAGCAGCGTCCGGGCACGACGTTGCGGGATGCAATGCGTCTTCCCGCGCCCTTCCCGCCCGGCATCCAACAAACGGGCCCGGCACACGGCATGCTCTTACACTTGCCCCATGGAAGTCCGTGCCGAGACAGAGACAACGGAGCGCCCCATGCGGGTGCTCGTGGTGGACGATGAGCGCAACATCCGCCACACCTTGAGGGTGTGCCTGGAGGGCTTCGGCTGCGAGGTGCGCGAAGCCGCCACCCCCGAGGCCGCGCTGGCGGCACTCGCCCAGGGACCAGCGGACCTGGCGTTCGTGGACCTGCGCCTGGGCAATGCCTCCGGATTGGAGCTGCTGCCCCGGCTGCTCGCGGAGTCGCCCGCGCTCGACGTCGTCCTCATCACCGCCTATGCGACGTTCGACACCGCAGTGGAGGCGGTGAAGCGTGGCGCGCGCGACTACCTGCCCAAGCCCTTCACGCCCGCGCAGATCCGCCACGTGCTGGAGCGCGCGAAGGCGCAGCGGGAGCTGTCCTCGCACCTGGGCGACCTGGAAGGACAGCTCGCGCAGGCCGTGCCGGAGACCACGCTGGAGACGGCGTCCCCGGCGATGCACGCGGCCATCGGCTTCATCACGCGCGCGGCCACATCCGACGCGGCGGTGCTGTTGCGAGGAGAGAGCGGCACGGGCAAGGGCGTGCTCGCCCGGGCGCTGCACTTCATGAGCGCGCGGCGCAAGCGGCCCTTCGTCACCATCAACTGCCCCACCCTGTCCGAACAACTGCTGGCCAGCGAGCTGTTCGGCCACGCGCGCGGCGCCTTCACCGGCGCGGTGAAGGATCAGCCCGGACGCGTGGAGCAGGCCGAAGGGGGGACGCTCTTCCTGGATGAGGTGGCGGAGATGAGCCCCGCGCTCCAGGCGCAGCTGTTGCGCTTCCTCCAGGAGAAGCAGTTCGAGCGACTGGGTGAGGGCCGCACGCGCAAGGCGGACGTGCGCGTGGTGGCGGCCACGCACCGCGACCTGGAGAAGGACGTGGCGGAGGGGCGCTTTCGCGAGGACCTGATGTACCGGTTGAACGTCCTGGAGGTGAAGCTTCCGGCCCTGCGCGAGCGACCCGAGGACCTGGTCCCGCTGGCCCGCCGCTTCGTCGCCTTCTTCGCGAGGGCCGCGCAGCGTCCGGCACCGGAACTCTCCCCCGCCACGGAGGCCATGCTGCGCGCCTACCCGTGGCCTGGCAACGTGCGCGAGTTGCGCAACGCCCTGGAGCGGGCGCTCATCGTGGGGCCCGCGGGCGTGGTGGAGCCGCAGGCGTTTCCGGAGCGCATCGCGTCCGCGGTGGGCCCCGGCGTGAGCCTGGGAGGGCCGCACACGCTGGAGGACGTGGAGCGCGAACACATCCTGCGCGTGATGGCCTCCACGCCGACGCTGGACGAAGCGGCCCGCCTGCTGGGCATCGACGCGTCCACGCTGTGGCGCAAGCGCAAGAAGTACGAATCGGACGGGAAGCCGGAGGCGTAGCGCGCTGGCATGTGCGCCAGTGCATGCGGACACCGCCCTGGAGTCAGGGGCGCTCAAGGGCGCGCGGCACTTCCGAGCGGATTGCACCCCTGCGCCCGCGTGAAGACCCTGAAGAGGGACCGCCACTCCGGCCGTCCCAGCGGGGGTGACTCATGAACATCATCGACGTGCTCATCCAGCAGCACCGGGACGCCGAGGCCCTCTTCGAGGCCTACCGCGCTGCTCCGGACGAAGAGAAGCCGGAGCTGTGCGTGCGGCTGGCCGAAGCGCTCACGCTGCACAGCACCATCGAGGAGCGCTGGGTGTATCCGGTCGCGCGGAGCGTCGTCGAAGGGCCCCGCATCGACTTCGCGGTGGAGGAGCACGGCGAGATGAGCCAGCTCCTCTCCGAACTGCTGCACGCGCGCCGGGAGACGCGTCGCCGAGAGGCCACGGTGCGGCAACTGGAAGCGGTGGTGGCGCACCACATGGCGGAGGAGGAGCGCGAGGTGTTCCCGCGACTCCGCGAGATGGCGCCGGAGGCGTTCGGCCTGAGCAGCTCCGAAATCGTCAGCTCCGCGTCCAACGCGCGCCGGGAAGCGATGCGCCAGTTGGATGCGCCCGCCGCGCCGTGACGCTCACGCCTCCCCGGACTGCGGCAGCGTGAACCAGAAGGTGCTGCCCTGGCCGGGGGTGCTCACCACGCCCAGCTCGCCGCCGTGTGCCTGGACGATGTCGCGCGCGATGGACAGGCCCAGGCCCGCGCCGCCCGACGGTGCACCCGGAGCGCGGTAGAACTTCTCGAAGATGCGCGCCTGTTCCTGGGCCGGGATGCCCTCGCCGGTGTCGCGCACCTCGAAGCGCACGTGACTTCCGTCTCGCATCACGTGCACCGACACCTCGCCGTCGCGCGGCGTGTGCTTCACGCCGTTGCCCACGAGGTTGCCCAGCACCAACTGCAAGCGCTCCGGATCCACGCGCACCGTCTCCACGTCGTGCGCCAGGGACTGGGACAGCCGTACGCCCCGGTCCTCCGCCACCGTGCGCTGCGCGGCCAGCGCGTGCTCCAGCAGTTCCTCCGTGCGGACCTCTCGGACATCCAGTTGGAGCTGGCCGGACTGGATGCGCGACAAATCCAGCAGGTCGTCCACGATGCCCTGCAAACGCTCGCAGTCCTCGCGCGCCGCGAAGAGCAGGTCCGCCTGCTTCTCCGTCACCTGTCCCACGACGCCCTCGGCGACCAGATGGATGGCCATGCGCAGCGACGTGAGCGGCGTGCGGAACTCGTGCGCCACCGTGGCGACCAGGTCGTTCTTCAATTCGTCGAAGCGCCTCAGCCGCGTCACGTCCTGGAGGATGAGCGTGGCGCCCACCACGTCGCCCATCTCTCCGTGCACCGGGCTCCCGCGCGGCAGGAGCCACCGCCCACCGTCCGGCGAGCCCTCCACCCGCACCGCCTCCTCGTAGCCCCGGGGCTGATACGCACCCCGCCCGCCCACGACGTGCGCACGCACGCGCTCCAGCACCGCGCGCACCTCCGGCTCCACGCGGCCCAGCGCGTCCCCTCCCTCATCCAGCCGCAGGCGCAGCACCTCTTCCGCCGCGGCGTTGACGTTGAGCAACCCACCGTCCGCGCCCAGCACCAGCACCGGGTCGGGCAAGCTGTCGATGGCCGCCTGGGACACCGCCTGGGCCTGGAGCAGCTCCCCCAGACTGCTGCGGCGGTACTGCCCCAGCCGCTCCGCCATCGTGTTGAAGTCCCGAGCGAGCTGCGCGATCTCATCCCGCCCCTCCACCACCGCGCGCGCCTCCCCGTCGCCCTGCCCCAGCCGGCGCACCGCCTGCGACAGCACCGACACCGGCCGCAGCGCCCGCTGCACCAGCGACGTGGTGAAGAACAGGCCGAAGCCCAGCGCGGCCATCACCGACAGCGCCATCAGCGTGTTCACCTGCTCGCTCTGGTGTCGCAGCCGGTCGCTCTTGCGCACCATCGCGTCCTGGTTCAACGCGAGGATGGCGGACGCGGCCGCCTTCGCCTCCTGGAAGGCCGGAGACAGGGACGCGAAGTAGCGCGCACGCGAGGCCTCCGGGTCGCGCTCCTGGAGGAATGCGTCGAACGCGGTCTGGTACTTCCCCCATGCGGCGTGCAGTCGTCGCGTCGCGTCCGCTTCACCGGGCTCGGTGATGTTGCCCTGCTGGATGGCCAGCTCGGACTCCAGCGTGGGCCGCTGCGAGGCCTGCTGGGCCACGCCCCGCTCGCGCTCGCCCGCGATGATGAACAGCGCCGCGCTGTCCATGCGCTCCAGTTGCTCCGTGATGCGCTGGGTGGCGAGCACGCTGCGGTAGTTGTCCTCCAGCACCTGCTGACCGGAGCGCCCCACGCGCGCCAGGGTGATGACGGCCAGCGCCCCCAGCAACAGGAGCGCGAGCACCAGCGGCGCCTGGGCCAGGAGCAGTCGGGAGCGCAGCGTCATGAGCGCTTCTCCTCGGTGAGGGGCTCGAAGGACACGACGTGGATGTCGAAGCCGTCCCCTTCGCGCAACAGGCGCGCGTCCGCGGTGAGCCCCAGCCGCTGCCGCCACTTCGCCTGGTTCGAGCGGCCGATGATGATGTGCCCCACGCCGTGCGAGCGCCCGAAGTCCAGCAGCGCCGCCACCGGGTCCTTCGCGCGCAGGCGCACCACCTCCGCGCCCAGCTCCTTCGCCTTCTCGATGTTCGTCAGCAGGTGGCGCTGGGCCTCCGCGTCGATGAGGTGCGGCGCCTCGCCCGGCGTCTCCACGTACACCACGAACCAGTCCGTGTTGAGGCGGCCCGCCATGCGCGAGCCCCGGCGCAGGAGCGTCGCCGCGCGCGGAGGATGGCTGGAGAGGGCCACCAGCACGCGGCCCCAGGCGCCCCCTTTCTGGGAGGGGTCCTCGCCCGCGCGGGCCTGCTTGCCGGTGGTGGCGCGGTCCAGGCTCTCCGCCACCTCGCGCAGCGCCAGCTCGCGCAGGGTGGAGAGGTTGTCGCCGGTGAAGAAGCGCTCCAGCGCATGGGGCACCTTGTCGGGTGCGTAGATCTTGCCCGCCTTGAGGCGCTCGTGCAGGTCCTCCACCGCCAGGTCCAGGTTCACCACCTGGTCAGCGCTCTTGAGGAAGCTGTCGGGCAGCGTCTCTCGCACGGTGACGCCGGTGTTGCGCTCCACCAGGTCGTTGAGGCTCTCCAGGTGCTGCACGTTGAAGGCGCCAATGACATTGATGCCCGCAGCCAACAACTCCTGCACATCCTGGTAGCGCTTGCGGTTGCGGCACACGGGCAGGTTCGTGTGGGCCAGCTCGTCCACGATGGCCACCTGCGGCCGGCGCGCGAGGATGGCGTCCACGTCCAGCTCCTCCACGGAGACGTCGCGGTAGGTGTGGCGCTGGCGGGGCACGACTTCCAGTCCCGCCACCAGCGCCTCCGTCTCCGGGCGGCCGTGCGTCTCGATGAAGCCCAGCACCACGTCCACGCCGCGCGCCTTGAGCGCGTGCGCCTCCTCCAGCATCCGGAACGTCTTGCCCACACCGGCCGCGAAGCCGATGTAGAGCTTCAGCCGGCCCCGCCGACCGCGCTCCACCAGCTCCAGGAAGTCTTCCGCGCGAGGGCGCCGCGTCGTCATGCCAGGGTCTTCCTCAAGGGCTCGCGGGGGCCGGGGCGGGTCCACCGAACTGCCGGTCCATCGCGAGGTTCAACGTGAGCACGTTCACCCGGGGTTCGCCCAGCACGCCAAACGTCCTGCCTTCCACCTGCGACGCCACCAACGCCCGCACGCGCGCAGGGTCCACCCCGCGCGCCCGGGCCACCCGGGGAACCTGCCACAGCGCGGACTCCGGCGACACGTGCGGATCCAACCCGGACCCGGACGCTGTCACCAGCTCACCAGGGACGGGCCCCGGGGCCTCGGGGTTCTCGCGGCGCAGCCGGTCCGCGTCCGCCACCGCGCGGTCGCGGAGCTTCTGGGAGGTGGGGCCCAGGTTGCTGCCACCGGACGCCGTCGCGTCGTAGCCCGAGCCCGCCGCGGATGGACGCGGCTGGAAGTAGCCGGGCCGCGTGAAGCCCTGGCCGATGAGCGCACTGCCCACCTCGCGGCCCTGCTCGTCCTTCGCGAGCGACCCGTTGGCCTCATGGTGGAACAGCACCTGCGCCACGCCGGTGACGACCAGCGGGTACATCACGCCCGTGAGGACCAGCGTGACGACGCTGGCGCGCAGGGCGACGAGGAGAGCGGAGACCATGGTGTTCCAATTCCTTTCAACTCAGGCCAGGCCCACGGTGGTGAGCAGCACGTCGATGACCTTGATGCCCACGAACGGGACGATGACGCCGCCCACCCCATAGAGGAGCAGGCTGCGACGCAGGAGGGCCGCCGCGCCCAGCGGGCGGTAGCGCACGCCTTTCAGCGCCAGCGGGATGAGCGCCACGATGATGAGCGCGTTGAAGATGACGGCGGACAGGATGGCGCTGAACGGCGATGTCAGCCCCATCACGTTGAGCGGAGCAATCTGGGGGAAGACCCCCATGAACAGCGCCGGCAGGATGGCGAAGTACTTGGCCACGTCGTTCGCGATGGAGAACGTCGTCAGCGTGCCGCGCGTCATCAGGAGCTGCTTGCCCACCTCCACCACCTCCAGGAGCTTGGTGGGGTTGGAGTCCAGGTCCACCATGTTGCCGGCCTCCTTGGCGGCCTGGGTGCCGGTGTTCATCGCCACGCCCACGTCCGCCTGGGCCAGCGCGGGCGCGTCGTTGGTGCCGTCGCCCGTCATGGCCACGAGCTTGCCCTTGCCCTGCTCGGTGCGGATGAGCGCGAGCTTCGCCTCCGGGGTCGCCTCCGCCAGGAAGTCGTCCACGCCGGCCTCGCGGGCGATGGCGGCGGCCGTGCGCGGGTTGTCGCCGGTGATCATCACCGTGCGGATGCCCATGGCGCGGAAGCGGTCGAAGCGCTCCTTGATGCCGCCCTTCACCACGTCCTTCAGGTGGATGATGCCCAGCACCCGGGCCCCGTCCGACACCGCCAGCGGCGTGCCGCCCGCGTCACCGATGCGGCCGGCCGCCTGGGACAGCTCCTCCGGCACGGTGCCGCCCTGCTCCTGGGAGTGGCGCACGATGGCATCCACCGCGCCCTTGCGGATGCTGCGCGGGTGCGGATCCACCAGGTCGCAGCCGCTCATGCGCGTCTGCGCGGTGAAGGGCACGAAGGTGGTCTGATGCGCGCGCAGCTCGCGCGGACGCATCTTGTAGGTGTCCTTCACCAGGGTGACGACGGAGCGTCCCTCGGGGGTTTCATCCGCGAGGCTCGCGAGCTGCGCGGCCTCCGCCAGTTCCTCCACGCGCACGCCCGGCATCGGGAGCAGCTCCGTGGCCATGCGGTTGCCCAGGGTGATGGTGCCCGTCTTGTCGAGCAGCAGCGTGTCCACGTCCCCCGCCGCCTCCACCGCGCGGCCACTGAGCGCGAGCACGTTCTTGCGCAACAGCCGGTCCATGCCCGCGATGCCGATGGCGCTCAGCAACCCACCGATGGTCGTGGGGATGAGGCACACCAGCAGCGCCACCACCGCGGTGCCGGACAGGGGCACGCCGGAGTAGAGCGCCAGCGGCACCAGCGTCACGCACGCGAGCAGGAACACCAGCGTGAGGCCCACCAGCAGGATGTGCAGGGCAATCTCATTGGGCGTCTTCTGCCGGGCCGCGCCCTCCACGAGTCCAATCATCCGGTCGAGGAACGACTCACCGGGGTCCACGCTGATGCGGATGACGATGCGGTCGGACAGCACCTTGGTGCCGCCCGTGACGGCGGAGCGGTCGCCGCCGGACTCGCGGATGACGGGGGCGGACTCGCCGGTGACGGCGGACTCGTCCACGCTGGCGATGCCCTCCACCACTTCGCCATCGCCGGGGATGACGTCGCCCGCTTCGCACACCACGCGGTCGCCCTTGCGCAGAGAGGGGGCGGTGACGCGCTCTTCCTGGTTGCTGTCGTTGAGCCGGCGGGCCTGGGTGTCCTGGCGCATTCGGCGCAGGGCGCTCGCCTGGGCCTTACCGCGCCCCTCCGCCACGGCTTCGGCGAAGTTGGCGAAGAGGACGGTGAACCACAGCCACAGCATCACCGACACGGTGAACCACAGCGGGGCACCGTCGTCGCGAGGGGACACCAGGTCCTTGAAGACGAACACGGTGGTGAGGAGGCTGCCGGCCCAGACCACGAACATCACCGGGTTGCGGGCGACGGCGCGCGGGTGGAGCTTCTTGAAGCTCTCCCACACGGCGGGCTTGAGCAGCGTCGGATCCAACAGCGACGCCTGCCGGGAAGCGGGGGCCATGGTCAGTACACCTTTCCGGCCGCGCCAAGGAAGTGCTCGACGATGGGACCGAGTGACAGCGCGGGGAAGAACGTCAGCGCGCCCACGATGAGGACGACGCTCACGAGCAGCCCCGTGAAGAGGACGCCTTCGGTGGGGAAGGTGCCGGGCCCGGGGGCCACGACCTTCTTGCCCACGAGCGAGCCCGCCAGCGCCATCACCGGCACCATCATCAGGAAGCGGCCCGCGAGCATCGACACGCCCAGGCTGATGTTCCAGAAGGGCGTGTTGGCGTTGAGGCCCGCGAAGGCGCTGCCGTTGTTGGCGACGCCGCTGGTGAACGCGTAGAGGATTTCGGACAGGCCGTGCGGCCCGGCGTTGTTGAGCGAGGACGTGCCCTGCGGCAGCACCACGCCCACCGCGGACAGGCCCAGGATGACCAGGGGGAAGACGAGCACGTAGAGCATCGCGAGCTTCATCTCGCGCGCTTCAATCTTCTTGCCGAGGAACTCCGGCGTGCGGCCCACCATCAGGCCCGCGATGAAGACCGCGAGGATGGCCATGACGAGGATGCCGTAGAGGCCCGCGCCCACGCCTCCGAAGATGACCTCACCCAGTTGCATGTTGACCAGCGGCACCAGCCCGCCGAGCGCGGTGAAGCTGTCGTGCATGGCATTGACCGCGCCGCACGACGCATCGGTGGTGACGGTGGCGAACAGCGTGGAGGCCGCGACGCCGAAGCGTGCTTCTTTGCCCTCCAGGTTCCCGTGCTGGAGCACCTGGGCGGAGGCGAGGGCGGGGTTGGGTTG